>NZ_JAMHKS010000065.1:0-129453 GCF_025566055.1 Leclercia tamurae | reverse complement strand
CGAAGCTGATAATCGGAGCGATGATGCGCAAGCTGGCGCAGGTGGCGTATGGCGTCCTGAAATCAGGACGCCCGTTCGATGCCACATTGCATCAGGAAAATGCTTGCGTGGCATAACAGTATCTACGGTATGGTGCTTTTGTTTATCCGCGCGTCATCATCAACTTACGCAGCTCGGCAAAATCCGCTGGCAGGCTATGGGATAGCAGCGGCAGATCGGCACGCTCGGCCAGCTCTTTCGGCAGCGGCAGCGATTCACCGAGGATCTCGTCCACGCTCTCTTTAAACTTCGCCGGATGCGCGGTGCCGAGGAACAGGCCGTACTCGCCCGGGTTCAGCTGATCGCGCAGGGCGCGGTACGCCACCGCCGCATGCGGCTCGGAGGTATAGCCCACCTGCTTCAGCTCGCGCATGGTCTCTCTGGTGGTGTCGTCGGTCACCGCAGCATAACCCAGCTCATTGAGACGCCAGATTTTACGGCGGAACAGCTCTTCCACACGTGGCCAGTTGTTAGGCTGTGACACATCCATGGCGTTGGACAGCGTGGCCTGCGTGGTGTTTGGCGTCCACTTGCCCTCTTTCAGGAAACGCGGCACCGTGTCGTTGGCGTTGGTGGCGGCGATAAAGCGTTTCACCGGCAGGCCCAAAGACTTCGCCAGCAGGCCAGCGGTGAGATCGCCAAAGTTACCGCTCGGCACCGAGATCACCAGCTGGTTGCGCGCTTCCTGCGGCAGCTGAGCTACCGCTTCGAAGTAGTAGCAAATCTGCGCCAGCAGACGGCTGATGTTGATCGAGTTGGCGGAGTTCAGACCCAGCGCGACCTTCAGCTCTTCGTCATCAAAGGCCTGCTTAACCAGCGCCTGACAGGTATCGAAATCGCCATCGATGGCGACGGTTTCAATGTTGCCCCCGAGCGTACAGAACAGTTTTTCCTGCAGCGGGCTGATTTTGCCCTGCGGATAGAGGATCACCACGCGCACGTTTTTCAGGCCATAGAAGGCATGCGCCACTGCCGCGCCGGTATCGCCGGAGGTGGCGGTCAGGATGGTGACCGGCTTATCGCCGCTGATGTGAGTCAGCATCTGCGCCATAAAGCGGCCGCCGAAATCTTTAAATGCCAGCGTCGGGCCATGGAACAGCTCCAGGCAGCCCACGTCCGGTTCAACCTGGCTTACCGGCGCAGGGAAAGCGAAGGCCGCGCGGACGCGCTCTTCCAGCAGCTCCTGCGGGATCTCATCCCCGATAAACGCGGAGAGAATTTTGGTGCTGCGGGTGACGAAATCCTGTTTCAGCATCTCGTCGATTTCGGTCAGACCAAATTCCGGCAGATCGTGCGGGAAGAACAGCCCCTGGTTTTTACCCAGCCCCTGCGTGACGGCCTGTGCAAAGCTAACCTGCTCGTTATGATCTTTAAGATTGTAGAGTTTCATCGTTTATCCCAGTACTCGTGCGCCGGCCGTATCCAGACGGCAAATATGAACAAAGCCTTCCTGATTTTGCAGGTAATTTTTCCCCAGCCATTCTGCGACCCGCTGCGCCGTATCCGGCTTGTCGCACAGGGCAAACAGGGTCGGACCGGAACCGGAAATGCCGCAGGCCAGAGCGCCGATATCCAGCGCCGCGCTGCGCGCTTCGTTGAAGCCCGGCAGCAGTCTGGTGCGGTATGGCTCAGCAATAACATCTTTCATCAGTTTTGCCGCCAGAAGCGGCTGACGGGTATAGCAGGCATGAATAAAGCCCGCCAGATGACGACCGTGCGCAATGCAGTCCTGACGGCGGTACTGCGCCGGCAGGATGGCGCGCGCTTCCGCGGTCGACACTTTGATGCCCGGGTAGACCAGCACCCACAGCCACTCATCAAAGCCTGGCACCTGCTGGCTGATGATGCCGTTCTCTTCGATCATCAGCTGCATGCCGCCCAGGAAACAGGGGGCGACGTTATCGTAATGAATGCTGCCGGAGATGCGCCCTTCCAGCTCGCCCATCAAGGCCAGCAGGCGGGTGTTATTCAGCGGTTTGCCGCAATGTTCGTTCATCGCCACCAGCGCGGCCACCACCGAACAGGCGCTGGAGCCCAGCCCGGAACCGATCGGCATGCTTTTCTCGAGGGTCATGGCGACCGGCACGTTTTTGCCGATCTCCTGACAAAAACGCTCCCAGCACTGATAAACGATATTCTCACGCGGATCGGTCGGCAACTTGCTGGCGAAACGCCCGACGTTGCTCAGACTGAAGCTGTCCGCGGCCTCAACCGTCACCGTATCCCCCAGCGATGAACCATCCACCGGCGTCACCGCCGCGCCCAGCACATCAAACCCAACGCTCATATTGGCGCTGGAAGCCGGGGCATAAACTTTGACCATGTTAAACTCCTAACTTCCATGACAGGGTACGCAGCAGATCGGCAAACACGCCCGCCGCCGTCACATCATTCCCTGCGCCATAGCCGCGAAGGACCAACGGCAGTGGCTGATAATAGTGGCTGTAAAACGCGAGGGCGTTTTCACCATTTTTCACTTTGTACAGCGGATCGTTACCGTCTACCGCCGCCATCTTCACCCGGCAGACGCCGTCTTCTTCAATGTTGCCAACATAGCGCAATACCTTCCCTTCATCACGGGCTTTTGCGACCCGGGCCGCGAAGGCATCGTCCAGCTGCGGCAGCCGGGACATAAAGGTCGCCACATCCCCGGAGTCGTCGAAACCTTCCGGCAGCACCGGTTCGATCACGATATCCGACAGTTCCAGCTCCCGGCCCGTTTCGCGGGCGAGGATCAGCAGCTTACGCGCCACGTCGGTGCCGGAGAGGTCGTCACGCGGATCGGGCTCGGTGTAGCCCAGCTCGCGCGCCACGTTGGTCGCTTCCGACAGGCTCATGCCTTCGTCCAGCTTGCCGAAGATAAAGGAGAGGGAACCCGACAGGATGCCGGAGAAACGCTGCAGTTCATCCCCGGCATTGAGCAGGTTTTGCAAGTTTTCGATAACCGGCAGCCCGGCGCCAACGTTGGTGTCGTAAAGGAACTTACGGCGGGATTTCGCCGCCGCGTGGCGCATCTGATGGTAGTAATCCATCGATGAGGTGTTGGCCTTTTTGTTCGGCGTGACCACGTGGAAGCCTTCGCGCAGGAAGTCGGCGTACTGATCGGCCACCGCCTGGTGCGACGTACAGTCGACAATCACCGGGTTCAGCAGATGGTACTCTTTCACCAGACGGATCAGACGGCCCAGATTAAACGGCTCTTTCGCCTCCGCCAGCTCTGCCTGCCAGTTCTCCAGGCTCAGCCCGTGAACGTTGGTCAGCAGCGCTTTTGAGTTCGCAATACCGCAGACGCGCAGATCGATATGCTTCTTCTTGAGCCACTCCTGCTGACGCTTGAGCTGCTCCAGCAACGCCCCACCCACGCCGCCGACGCCAATCAGGAACACTTCAATCACCTGATCGGTGTTGAACAACATCTGATGGGTGACGCGCACGCCAGTGGTGGCGTCGTCGTTATTCACCACCACGGAGATGGAGCGCTCTGACGAGCCCTGGGCGATGGCGACAATATTGATGTTCGCCCGCGCCAGCGCCGCAAAGAATTTCGCCGAGATGCCGCGCAGCGTGCGCATGCCGTCCCCGACCACGGAGATGATCGCCAGATGCTCCTGGATAGCCATCGGCTCCAGCAGCTCTTCTTTCAGCTCAAGATAGAACTCTTCTTCCAGCGCCCGGCGGGCACGCAGGCAGTCCACCTGTGGAACGCAGAAGCTGATGCTGTATTCGGAGGAGGACTGAGTGATCAACACCACCGAGATACCGTTGCGTGACATGGCGGCGAACACGCGTGCCGCCATCCCCACCATGCCTTTCATGCCCGGGCCGGAGACGTTGAACATCGCCATGTTGTTAAGATTGGAGATGCCTTTAACCGGCAGGCCATCGTCGTCATTGCTGGCACCAATCAGCGTGCCTGGCGCCTGCGGATTGCCGGTATTTTTAATCAGGCAGGGGATCTGGAACTGGGCGATAGGGGCAATAGTGCGAGGGTGCAGCACTTTGGCGCCGAAGTAGGAGAGCTCCATCGCCTCCTGATAAGACATCGACTTCAGCAAGCGGGCATCCGGCACCTGACGCGGGTCGCAGGTATAAACGCCATCGACGTCGGTCCAGATTTCGCAGCAGTCGGCGCGCAGACAGGCGGCCAGCACGGCGGCAGAGTAGTCGGAGCCGTTACGGCCCAACACCACCAGCTCCCCTTTTTCATTCCCGGCGGTGAAGCCCGCCATCAGGATCATATGGTCAGCAGGAATTTTGCCTGCCGCAATGCGACGGGTAGATTCGGCAATATCTACGGTAGATTCGAGGTAGTGACCAACAGCGAGCAGTTTTTCGACAGGATCGATCACCGTGACGTTATGGCCACGCGCTTCCAGCAGACCCGCCATAATGGCGATGGAGAGTTTTTCACCGCGGCAGATCAGCGCCGCGTTAATGCTGTCCGGGCACTGCCCCAACAGGCTGATACCATGCAAGACGTGTTTAATCTGGGCAAACTCTTGTTCAACAAAAGCTTTCAGCTGGGCATGCGGAAAACCAGGTTGGGCATCCGCCAGGCCCTGCAGCAGGTTAGCAAAGATCTGCTCTGCGTCGCTGATGTTCACCAGTGCATCCTGACCCCCGATGGTTTTTTCAATCATCGCCACCAGGTGGTTGGTAATTTTAGCCGGGGCAGAGAGTACCGTCGCCACCTGCCCCTGCCTGGCATTGCTCTCCAGGATGTCGGCAACACGCAGAAATCGTTCTGCATTTGCCACTGATGTACCGCCGAACTTCAACACTCGCATGGTTGTTACCTCGTAATCTTTAGCCGAAAAAAAAGCCCGCACTGTTCAGGTGCGGGCTTTTTTCTTTCTTTCCTGTACGCGTCAGCCCGCACCGTTACCTGTGGTAATGATGATGGTTGTGGTAATGGTGGTGATGCTGATGCGTTTCATGGATGTTGTGTACTCTGTCATTATTATCTGTCTGTGCTGTCTACCTATATTGGTTAAAGCATACGTGCCGCTAAGTCAACGAATTTCTGATTTAAGCGCCTTTCCCGACCCTGTCAGGTCTCACTGTCTGAGATTTTATTTCTGCCCGGATCGGGCCGCATGCAACCCCTATTCTGGAATATTTAACCATAATAAAAACTTATGACAGACATTTACTCTGCCAGCTTTTTTTCGATATCGTGCAGCAATCGGTGCAACATTGCGGTGTCTCGCTGCGCTAACAGACCCAACCGCTGCTGTAGCCACTCCACCATTTTTTGGTCGTCAGCGACATTCAACGTCGTCAGCAAACGATCGGTGCGCGCACGTAACGCGGCAAGCTGGTTTTCATCTACCGCCGCCGCCGGGGCAACCGGCATTTGCATCAGAGAGGCTAATTGATAGCAATAGACCATTACCGCCTGGCCTAAATTCAGCGACGGGTAATCCGCCACCATCGGCACGCCGGTCAATACATCCGCCAGGGCCAGTTCGTCGTTGGTCAGGCCGGAATCTTCGCGGCCGAACACCAGTGCCATCTTCGGCATCCACTGGCTTTTCTCTGCCATCAGCGGCACCAGTTCTGCTGGCGTGGCGTAGTAATGAAACTTCGAACGGCCGCGGGCCGTGGTGGCGACCGTAAACGAAATATCGTGCAGCGCGTCCGCCAGCGTTTCATAAGTGGTTAAATTATCGAGAATATCTCCCGAACCGTGCGCCACACGCCGCGCTGCCGGATCGTTATGGGCGTCAATGGCAACGATACGTAAATCAGTAAACCCCATGGTCTTCATGGCGCGTGCAGCGGCACCGATGTTTTCTGCTCTTGCGGGGGATACCAGTACGATTGACAAATGCATTTATGCTCTCTTTTTAGGCAGTTAGCCGATAAAAATGTGATGGACATCATCCTATTACGCAGCGCGAATTTACAAAATTGCAACACAAATCACCGAAATAGCGTTTCACTACAAATTAAAATCGCTAAACTATTTCAGGAATGAACTTTTCGCGATAATGTTAAAGAATAGCACTTATCCCCATGTTTAATAATGATATTGCATTCCTGTGCCGGGTGTTGACATTGGATTCGCCTTGTTTATTAATCAATGAACGCAACTGGTTGGTTTATTGAAAAAATGTGACAAAGGCTAGCAAACGGCTACGATGATTTCATCAAACTGTTAACGTGCTACAATTGAATTTGATATATGTCAACGAAGCGTAGTTTTATTGGGTGTCCGGTGCCTCTTAACCTGTTATGTTGCTGTTAAAATGGTTAGGATGACAGCCGTTTTTGACACTGTCGGGTCCAGAGGGAAAGTACCCACGACCAAGCTAATGATGTTGTTGACGTTGATGGAAAGTGCATCAAGAACGCAATTACGTACTTTAGTCACGTTACGCCGGTCATGTTAATTTGTGGCATGTATCAGGCAGGTCAGGGACTTTTGTACTTCCTGTTTCGATTTAGTTGGCAATTTAGGTAGCAAACATGCAGACCCCGCACATTCTTATCGTTGAAGACGAGTTGGTAACACGCAACACGTTAAAGAGCATTTTCGAAGCAGAAGGCTACGATGTCTTTGAAGCGACCGATGGCGCAGAGATGCATCAGATCCTTTCTGAAAATGATATCAACCTGGTCATCATGGACATTAACCTGCCGGGTAAAAACGGCCTTCTGCTGGCGCGCGAACTGCGTGAGCAGGCGAACGTTGCGTTAATGTTCCTGACCGGCCGCGACAATGAAGTTGATAAAATTCTTGGCCTGGAAATCGGTGCGGATGACTACATCACCAAACCGTTTAACCCTCGCGAGTTAACCATTCGTGCCCGCAATCTGCTGTCCCGTACCATGAATCTGGGCACGGTTAGCGAAGAGCGTCGTAGCGTAGACAGCTACAAATTCAACGGCTGGGAACTTGATATTAATAGCCGTTCCCTGGTGAGCCCACAGGGTGACCAGTACAAACTGCCGCGCAGTGAATTCCGCGCCATGCTGCACTTCTGCGAAAATCCGGGCAAGATCCAGTCCCGTGCAGAACTGCTGAAAAAAATGACCGGCCGTGAGCTGAAGCCGCACGACCGTACCGTTGATGTCACCATCCGCCGTATTCGTAAACACTTCGAATCCACGCCGGATACCCCGGAAATCATCGCCACCATACACGGTGAAGGCTATCGTTTCTGCGGTGACCTGCAGGAGTAATCCTGTACATCGGCCATAAAAAAACGGCGCTTTCGCGCCGTTTTTTTATTTCCATAACCGCATCGCCTCTGTATCCGGTTCCGCCGGTGGCTGCGGACGCTTTGGCTGTGAAAGCGAGTACCAGTCAAAGTGACGAGTCAGATACATCACCGCAAATAGCGCCAGCGCCAGTACGGCCGACCCCAGCAGCAGCGCGCTGTCCTCCGACCGCAGCAGGAACCACATCACTACGTCCAGCCCCAGCAACGCCAGCACAAACATGCCGCTGCGTTTCCAGCTTTTCAGCACCGCCTGCAGGTAAATACCGTTCATGACCGCCCCCACCAGGCTGGCGATAATCCAGGCGGGCGTAAAGCCTACATGCTCAGACAACGCCAGCAGTACCAGATAGAACAGCACCAGCGACAGCCCGACCAGCAGATACTGCATCGGGTGCAGGCGCAGCCCGGTTAGGGTTTCGAAGACAAAGAAGGCCATAAAGGTCAGGGCGATCAGCAGAATGGCGTACTTAATCGCGCGGTCCGTGAGCTGATACTGATCCGCAGGGGTCGCGACCGTGACGCTAAAGGCCGGGATAGCGCTCCATTCAGGCGTCTCTCTGTCGTCGAACCAACCGCCCAGGTTATTGGCAAACCAGCTGCTTTTCCAGTTCGCCTGGAACCCGGACGCGCTGATGTCATGTTTCACCGGCAGGTAATTTCCCATAAAGCCCGGATGCGGCCAGTTACTGTTGAGCGTCATTTCACTGTTGCGCCCCACCGGCACCACCGCAAAACTGCCGGTGCCCGCCAGGTTCAGCGACATCTCCAGTAAGAACGTTTTTGGCTCCAGCGCTTTGTCGGTCAGCGGAATGTGGATCCCGGATAGCGCCCCGTAAACACCGGATCCCGGCTCGATGCTTAGCGTCTCGCCGTTGATCTTTGACACGCTCACCGCGCCAATGCCCCGCGCATCCCCGACGCCGACCACGATAAACGGCTGCCCGAGCGTCATGGTTTCACCCTTCAGCTGTCCCAGTTTATCGGTATTAAACTGGGCCTTTATTTTGAGGTCAGTGTTCCAGATCTGTCCATCGTAGATGCCGATGCTGCGTGACTCAACATGCTGATTACCGTCGATAAGCAGCGACTCCGGGAGGATAAAGTGCATATAGCTCCGTTTATGCTCGATCTTCTTTTCTTCCTCAAACTTGTAATAAATCTCCGTCACCGGAATGGCAATCAGCGGGCCAACCAGTTGCTGTGGACCACTGGTGCTTTGACGCAGCGTGTTTTCGACCTCGTTGCGATAGCTCTCGCGCTCCGAAATCAGATTTCCCACCATAAACAGCGGGACGAGTAACAGCAGGATGCACCCCAACAGGGTGCTGACTTTCCAGAACAGGGGGGATTTCATAGTGGCTCTCCTTTGTGATGAGGAGAGCCTAACTGCGCTATGTGGGGCCAGTTTGAAGTTATGTGAAGGGACGGTGAAGCGTCAGCGTAGCCGTCACGCCGCCGGCGGACCGATTCTGCAAATCAATAGTGCCCTGATGCAGACGCGCCACCTCCTGGACAAAGGCCAGCCCGAGCCCGCTGCTTTTCAGCCCGTTCTCCCGCGGGAGCGAATAGAAGCGTTCAAAAATCCGCGCCAGGGCGTAATCCGGGATCCCGCTGCCGCTGTCGGTCACGGTAATGTTCACCTGCCCGTGGGCTTCCGTGGCCGCAAGCTGGATCGCCCCACCCTGCGGGGTGAAGTCGATCGCATTGTCCAGCAAGTTACCCAGCGCCTGCTCAAGCAGGTCGGGATCGCCCTCCACGCAGCACGGTGTGCTCTGACGGGTCAGGGTGATATTTTTCGCTGTCAGCGTTACCGCCCGCGCATCGGCAAGCCGGGTAAAGAGCGCGTCAACGCTGACGCTCACCGGAACAATCTCTACCCGATTTTCCAGCCGGGCCTGAGCGAGAAGCTTTTCCACCAGCGACTGCATGCGCGCGTTTTGCACCAGAATATTGTCGATAAAGCGGGCGGCTACCTGGGGCGGCGGCTGTTCCGCCAGAATCTCCGCCGCGCCGCGAATTGCGGCCAGCGGGCTTTTCAGCTCGTGGGTGAGGGCATGAACATAGTGTTCAATGTAATTTTTCCCCTCAAGGCGAATACGCATATTCTCCAGGGCCTGCGCCAGCTTGCGCAGTTCGCTGCTTCCCGGATCGGGCAACGGCAGTGGGGTATCGCTGGTGACCGAGTCGGCATAGCGCGACAGGGTGTGAATCGAGCGATTGATCCACCAGGCCACCGCCAGACCAATCAGCAACGCAATACCCAGCAGCGCCCCGCCGGCCCACAGGATCCGCCGCTCGCTGCGCCTGATGACCGGCGCCATCGCACTGTTGGGTTTGCCGACCGACAGTACGCCGATAATCCTGCCCTGATCGACCACCGGCGCGGCCACGTACATCACCGTACTCTCAGGATCGTCCGGATTGCCCGGGGTGCTGCGGGCGCCATATTCACCGCGCAAGGTCAGCCAGACATCGTTCCAGCGCGAGTAATCCTGGCCCACCGCCAGCCCGGCGGAATCAAACACCACCCGACCACGGGCATCGGTCATGTAGACGTGATATTCGTTACGCACTTTGTGAATGCCGCCGATATTGGCGCGAAAAGGTCGCTGATGAAGCTGCGAAAAAGCCTGCGCCAGCCTGCCCTGCTGCGCATCGCCCGAGAGCAGATCCTCGCGTCCGACTTCGGCCAGCAGCGTGGCGGTGTCGATCAGCGTCCCTTCCGTGGCCCTGCGCACGCCGGGCTTCACCTCCTGGACAAAGATCGACAGCACAAACCATGCCGCGATAGCCACAATCAGGAAGTACCCCAGCAACAGCCGCATGCCAATGCGCATTAATACAGTCCCAGGCTGTAGCCCATGCCGCGGTGAGTGCTGATGGGGGAAAGCTGGTCATTCACCGCCCGCAGCTTGGCGCGCAAGGTTTTGATGTGGGTGTCCACGGTGCGATCGTAGCTATCGCCCTCCTCCCCCCAGACGTTATCCATCAGCTGCTGGCGGGAATAGACGCGGCCTGGCGCGTTCAGCAGCGTTTTGAGCAGCAGGAATTCGTAGCGCGTCAGCGGCAGCGGCTCTCCGCACCAGCTGATGCGGGCGGCGGGCTCATTCAGTTCAAACTCGCCGATACGGACGATATCGGACGGCGCGGCGGATTTTTGCATCCGTCGTAAAATGGTTCGCACCCGGGCGCACACTTCCCGGGGTGAAAAAGGTTTGGCGACGTAATCATCCGCGCCAATCTCCAGCCCGAGCAATTTATCCACCTCATCGCTGCGGGCGGTCAGGAACAGCACCGGCAGCGCGGGATGCTGCGCCAGCAGCTGGCGACACAGCTCAAAGCCGCTGATGTCCGGCAGGCCGACATCCAGAATGGCAAGCGCCGGGATCTGCCGACGCGCCTCTTCCAGCACGGGCAGGCCGCGCTCAAAAGCCTTTACCGCAAAGCCCTCCTGCTGGAGCATGTAGATCAGGGTATCAGCGATACTGATTTCGTCTTCAACCAGCCAGACCACGGGTTGCTGCATGGGATATTCCTGATTTAATGCCACGGCATGATCGGCACGGCGCTGAGGGCATTTTTCGGCGATCCCTCCACGACCTTATCCGAGTAGGCCAGATAAGCCAGGGTGTTACGCTTCGCATCATAGAAACGCACGACCTGCAGTTTTTTGAACACCAGCGAGGTGCGTTTCTGGAATACCACTTCGCCCTGTGACTTGCCGTTTTTAATCTTATCGCTCAGCTCAACCGGCCCCACCTGCTGACAGGAGATCGCCGCATCGGAGGTATCTTCCGCCAGCCCCAGTCCGCCTTTAATACCGCCGGTTTTGGCCCGGCTGATATAGCAGGTCACGTTTTTCACTTCGGGATCGTCAAAGGCTTCAACAACGATCTTATGGTCAGGCCCGAAAACCTTAAATACGGTATCAACGGAACCAATTTCTTCTGCCTGCGCGGCATGTCCGGTTAATAAAAGCAGCGTACTGAGGATCAATGTCTTGTATTTCATATTGTTACCATATTTGAAAATTACATTGCGTCATTATTCAACAATGATGAGAAAAAAGGTAGTCAGATCACAGGATTAGAATATATCCCCCCGAAATGCAGGGCAAAGCGCATTTAAGCGCAAAAAAAACACTGAATGCTAAAACATCAAAAAATGCTATTATCCGCTAACCTGTTTAGCAGGGTGTCTGCTGTATTAAGGATGAGGATAGTATATGGATCAGGCTGGAATTATTCGCGATCTTCTTACCTGGCTGGAAGGCCATCTGGACCAGCCTTTGTCACTCGATAATGTGGCGGCAAAAGCGGGATATTCTAAGTGGCATTTACAACGGATGTTCAAGGATGTCACCGGTCACGCCATCGGCGCCTATATCCGCGCGCGTCGACTTTCCAAATCCGCCGTGGCGCTTCGCCTGACCGCGCGTCCTATTCTGGACATCGCCTTACAGTATCGTTTTGATTCGCAGCAGACCTTTACCCGCGCGTTCAAAAAACAGTTCTCGTTGACCCCTGCGCTCTATCGTCGCTCGCCGGACTGGAGTTCATTCGGGATGCGCCCGCCGCTGCGTCTGGGCGAATTCGAGATGCCGAAGCACGAGATGGTCACCCTGCCGGAAACCCACCTGATCGGCACCACTCAAAGCTATTCCTGCTCGCTGGAGCAGATCTCCGAGTTTCGTCACCAGATGCGGGTTCAGTTCTGGCGTGATTTCCTCAGCCACGCCCCGGCCATTCCGCCGCTGCTGTATGGCCTGAACGAAACGCGTCCAAGTCTGGAAAAAGATGACGAGCAGGAGGTCTTCTACACCACGGCATTAACGCCGGAGATGGCCAACGGCTATATCCAGGGCTCGAAACCGGTGGTGGTGGAAGGGGGTGAATACGTGATGTTCACCTATGAAGGATTGGGCACCGGCGTACAGGAGTTCATCATGACGGTGTACGGTACCTGCATGCCGATGCTGAACCTGAATCGCAGAAAGGGTCAGGATATTGAGCGTTACTATCCGTCAACGGATGTTAAACCGGACGAACGCCCAATCGATTTGCGCTGCGAATACCTGATTCCAATCCGCCGTTAACGCTGTAGCTCATCTAATGCAGGGGCATCGAGATGCGAGATATCCCCTGCCATCTCCACAATCCAGCCTGACGCCAGCCACGGACTCTGCTGATAATCGATGCGGGAAAGCGAGCAGTTACGCAGACGCAGGCGACGCTCAGCCCATGCTGGCAGTCCCAGAATCGTACTGACCAGGCAACCCAGCGCCATACCGTGACTCACCAGCAGCGGTCGACTGCCCTCAGGCAGCTCCAGACAGGCCGCCAGCGCCGCGTGCATACGCTCGCTCATCTCCAGCATCGATTCGCCTTCCGGTATGCGGCCATCTTCAGAGCCGTTAACCAGCGTACGACGCCACGCCTCTTCCTCTTCGGTCAGGGTATCGATAAGCCGCTTCTCCAGCACCCCCATGTCCAGCTCGCGCAGGCGGGCATCCACAGTGACATCGCAGCCGCAGGCCTGCGCGATGATCTCTGCTGTGCGCCGAGTGCGACCTAAATCGCTGGCGATGATATGGGTGATGCCCAGTGTTCTGGCGCGCTCGCCAACCTGCCGGGCCTGTTCTTCACCCTTGGCCGTAAGTGGACTATCTGACTGGCCTTGAATACGTCGCTCGGCGTTCCACTGCGTCTCACCGTGGCGAACAAGGTATACCTGTAACATGCTTTTTTTCCGTTATACTGCGATGATATTTTTAGAGTTAGGCTTAATTATGCACCAGGTTGTCTCTGCTACCACTAATCCTGCCAAAATTCAGGCAATTCTAAGGGCATTTGACGAGATCTTCGGCGAAGGATCCTGCCATATTGCCTCTGTCAGCGTCGAGAGCGGCGTCCCGGAACAGCCATTCGGCAGCGAAGAAACCCGGGCTGGCGCACGCAATCGCGTGGCTAACGCCAGGCTGGCTCGTCCAGATGCCGATTTTTGGGTGGCGATTGAAGCGGGTATTGACGAAGGCGCCACCTTTAGCTGGGTGGTTATCGAGAGCCGCGACCAGCGCGGTGAAGCACGCTCGGCCACCCTGCCGCTGCCGGAAGTGATTCTGGATAAAGTGCGGGCAGGTGAAGCGCTCGGCCCGGTGATGTCGCACTACACGGGCATCGATGAGATTGGGCGTAAAGAGGGGGCGATTGGGGTCTTTACCGCCGGGGCACTGACGCGCTCAAGCGTTTACCATCAGGCGGTGATTCTGGCGTTAAGCCCGTTTCATAACGCGATTTACCGTTAATTTCCGGATGGCGGCTTCGCCTTATCCGGCCTACGGTTTGCCCTCAAGCAATACCTGTTCGAGCCAGTGGCGCAGTTCAACCGGCGCCGATTTCAGGCTGTTCGATCCGCGGGTGATGGTGGCGATCCCCGCCCCCAGCTCGCTTTTCAGCTCGCGCTGGCTCATCTCACCGCGCAGTAACTCCTCAATGATCCGCACCCGTGTGCCCAGCGCCTCGCGCTCGTCGGGGGTGAGCATCAGCTGCAGCAGCGGCAGATGCAAATCCTGGTCATAGGATGCACGAAGCAGCTCTACAAAGCGAAGCCACTCCTGATGACGTTGTTCGGCCATCGCCGATGAATATGGGGAATGCTGGGTCATGTTATGCCGCCTGTTGTACTCTTAAACGAGTACAAGCATAACATAACCCACACCGATCAGTAACGTCGCTGCCACTCACTGTCGCTCATCAGGGCATCTTTCTCTCCCATGAAGTAGCGATAGTAAGCATCATACGCCAGCACGTTCTTCACATAGCCGCGGGTTTCCGAGAACGGAATGCTCTCGACAAAGGCCACCGCGTCGATACGTCCGGCGCTGTTGCCAAGCCAGGTGCGCACCCGTCCCGGACCGGCGTTATAGGCCGCCGAGGCAAAGATACGGTTATTCCCGAACTGGTCGTAGACGCTCTGCAGATAGGTGGTGCCGATGTTGATGTTGGTCTCCGGATCCAGCAGCTGCGACGGACTGCTGTAGCCCGGAATAGAAAACTTCTTCACCGTATGGGCGGCAGTAGCGGGCATCACCTGCATCAGACCACTGGCCCCCACCGGCGAGCGCACTTTCGGGTTCCAGGCGCTCTCCTGACGGGCAATGGCCATCGCATAGCTCTGCGGAATCTCTTTCCCGCTGGTGTAGCGTTTGAACAGATCGTTATAGGCCAGCGGGAAACGCTCTTCGAGATGATCCCACAGCTTGCCGGCGATCGTCGCCTGCACGCTCAGATCCCACCAGCGGTTATCAAAGGCATAGCGCGCCAGCTGGGCTTTCTCTTCCACGGTGCGGCTGGTCACCAGATTCGCCCATTCACTGCGGGCGGTGTTATCCAGATTCCAGTACATTAACTCACGCACCCGCGCCATCTCCGGCCCGTTCACCAGCGCCGCATTGACACCGGCCGGGGCTTTATCAATCCTGAGGCTGTACTCTTCGCCAAGGCGCTGAGCCGCCGCCATCGGATAGAAACCACGCTGCTGCATCAGGGCGTGCAGAATCGATTTCGCCTCGTCCTCCCGGCCCCGCTCCAGCAGGAGATCGGCCTGCCAGTAGCGCCACTCGTCTTTCTCTTTAGCTTCCATCGGCAGACGCGCCAGCCAGGTGTTCAGGCCGCGGCGATCGCCGTTGCCCAGCGCCATACGCACCCGGCGCTCTACCAGCGAGGTGGAGTTTGAGCGCATAATCGCGTCGTCGCGCCAGCGGGCCTGGTCGTCGGTGAGGTCATTGCCCATCAGTCGCCACGCCACGATATCGCGCAGCTCCTGGGTCTGATCGTCATTCAGCTGCTGCGCCTGGGCCAGGGACGGGATCATCAGCCGGGCGTTTTCCACGTCATCCCGCGCCACGCTGGTAAAGGCCACCGCCGCCATCTGACGGGTAAAATCGGTAGCGCCGGTAGTGCGGGCAAAATCCATCACCGTCTTCGGATCGCTCGCCAGCTGGATCAGGGCGCTGGAGATGGTCTGGTACTCCGACGGCATCTGCCCGGCGAGGGTGGTCACCAGACGGGTGTTACCCGCTTTCATCGCCAGACGGATGCGCTCGAGGTAGGCCAGCGGATCCTGCTTGCCGGACGCGCGCCAGGCACCAAACAGCGAGTCGCAGGCGTTCGGCTGGCTTTTCCCGGTGAGCCACAGCTCTTTGGCACCGTTCCAGGCCTCTTCCTGCTGACCCGTCGCCCACTTCGCGTAGTAGTAGTTACACTGCGCTTCAGTGGTGCCGGGCTTCTCCGGGCTAAAGGCCAGCAGGCCACGCCAGTCTTCACGACGCGCCAGCTCGTTGACAAAGCGCGACTGCAAGGTACGCGCGGGCGGCAGCGTCGGGTTGGCCTGAATAAAGTTTTTGACGGTGACGGTCGGCTGGTTCATCAGATCGTCAGTCAGCTGACGGTATTCCAGATACGGATACAGCGGATAGTCTTTCAGCGTCGGCATCAGGGCCTGCACCGTCTCCATCTGCCGCTGATCCCACGCCTGTTTGATCTGGGCATAGCGGTTACGTTGTTCATCCAGTGAATCGGCTCGCGCCGCGCTGCTGATGGTCAGCACGCATACGCTGGCAGCCAGCACTTGCCAGGCCACCTGTTTGGCTTTTACCACACGCTCGTCCTCTGTTAATCGTCGTTAAATGCAGCGTCTTGCCGCGCAAAAGCGTAATTAACTTATGCTAACCAGGCATCGCTTAACGCGCCACGTCATGGACACATTTTTACCTTTCTTGCGCGCTTTAACACTCCCGGCGTCGATGGCTGGGATTAGGCAGGGAAAAAGGCTACACTTCGCCACTATTCTCATCACGATAAAAGAGGCGAAGTCCAACGTGGCTCAATTCGTTTATACCATGCATCGTGTCGGCAAAGTGGTCCCGCCGAAACGTCATATTCTTAAAAATATCTCGCTGAGCTTCTTCCCGGGCGCAAAAATCGGTGTTCTGGGTCTCAACGGTGCCGGTAAGTCCACCTTGCTGCGCATCATGGCAGGCATCGATACAGACATCGAAGGTGAAGCCCGTCCACAGCCTGGCCTTAAAATCGGTTACCTGCCGCAGGAACCGAAGCTGAATCCGGAGCACACCGTTCGCGAGTCCGTCGAAGAAGCCGTTGCCGAAGTGGTTAACGCGCTGAAAGGTCTGGATGAGGTGTACGCGAAGTACGCCGAGCCGGACGCTGACTTCGATAAGCTCGCGGCTCAGCAGGGCAAGTTTGAAGAGATCATCCAGGCACACGACGGTCACAACCTGAACGTGCAGCTGGAGCGCGCGGCCGATGCCCTGCGTCTGCCAGACTGGGATGCCAAAATTGAAAAACTGTCCGGGGGTGAACGCCGCCGCGTCGCGCTGTGCCGTCTACTGCTGGAAAAGCCAGACATGCTGCTGCTCGACGAACCGACGAACCACCTGGATGCGGAATCCGTTGCCTGGCTGGAACGCTTCCTGCACGACTTCGAAGGCACCGTAGTGGCGATCACCCACGACCGTTACTTCCTCGATAACGTAGCGGGCTGGATCCTCGAGCTGGACCGCGGGGAAGGTATTCCGTGGGAAGGCAACTACTCCTCCTGGCTGGAGCAGAAAGATCAGCGTCTGGCGCAGGAAGCTTCTCAGGAAGCGGCGCGTCGTAAGTCGATTGAGAAAGAGCTGGAGTGGGTTCGTCAGGGCGCGAAAGGTCGTCAGTCTAAGGGCAAAGCCCGTTTGGCACGCTTTGAAGAGCTGAACAACGCCGAATACCAGAAGCGTAACGAAACCAACGAACTGTTTATTCCACCTGGAGCCCGTCTGGGTGACAAAGTGGTGGAAGTCAGCAACCTACGTAAATCCTACGGCGACCGCGTGCTGATCGACGATCTGAGCTTCTCGGTACCGAAAGGCGCAATCGTGGGTATCATCGGTCCGAACGGCGCGGGTAAATCGACCCTGTTCCGTATGATGTCCGGTCAGGAAGCGCCAGACAGCGGCACTATCACCCTGGGTGAGACCGTGAAGCTGGCCTCCGTTGACCAGTTCCGTGATGCGATGGATAACAGCAAAACCGTGTGGGAAGAAGTCTCCGGCGGGCAGGATATCATGCGTATCGGCAACACCGAGATGCCAAGCCGCGCCTACGTGGGCCGCTTCAACTTCAAGGGTGTTGATCAGGGTAAACGCGTGGGCGAACTGTCCGGTGGTGAGCGTGGTCGTCTGCACCTGGCCAAACTGCTGCAGGTTGGCGGTAACGTGTTGCTGCTCGATGAACCGACCAACGACCTGGACATCGAAACCCTGCGTGCGCTGGAAAACGCCATGCTGGAGTTCCCGGGCTGCGCGATGGTTATCTCGCACGACCGTTGGTTCCTCGACCGTATCGCGACCCACATTCTGGATTACCAGGATGAAGGTAAAGTAGAGTTCTTCGAAGGTAACTTCACCGAATACGAAGAGTACAAGAAACGCACGCTGGGCGCCGACGCGCTGGAGCCGAAGCGTATCAAGTACAAGCGTATTTCGAAATAAAAGCACTGATTGCCGGGTGGCGGCTTCGCCTTACCCGGCCTGGGAAACCGTAGTCCCGGCAAGCATAGCGCCGCCGGGCAATTAGCGGCAGAAGTGTTACCCCTTCTCCCCCATCATCTCTTTCACCAGCTCCACGCAGCGCAGGAAGCGGCCGTCGTAATCCGCCTCTTCCACATGCACAAAGTCGATATTGTTCGCTTCCAGCATCTCCACCAGCATCGTCTGGAACTCTCTGCGATCCACTGAGCTGCCCAGGCTGCGCATCCCGTCCGCCACCCACGGAGTGTTGTTCTCCAGCAGGATCACCAGGTCGAAGCGGTACTCGTCGATCAGCGCCTGCACAAACGGATGTTCGCGCCCTTCATACTTTTTACAGAAGGCCTGAGTAGTGACGAAGTCGGTATCGACAAACGCCACTTTGTTGGCATATTTGACCGCGAAATCAATATACTGGGCATGGCCGAGGGCGATTTTGTCGTAGTCGGAATACTGGAGCGCCATCTCATCCCCGCCGAGGTGCGAGAAGACATAATCCCGGCCATACTCCCAGGCGCTGGTGGTGTTGAAGATGTTCGCCAGCTTGTTGACCAGAGTGGATTTGCCGCTGGACTCCCCGCCGAGGATCGCCACGGTACGCACAAAGAACGGCTTCACTTCCGTCGGGATGTATTCCCAGTAGCGGAACGGGTTTTCGCGGATCTGCGCCCCGCTGATGTTCATAAAGGTGCGTTTAGGGTCAATCAGCACCGTTTCCGTTCCCAGATGTTCAGGATACTGCGAGGCATCGGACTCTTCAGAGGTGTAGATCCAGTTCGGCTGGATCCCTTTCTCTTCCATAAAGGCTTTTATGCCGTTGCTCCACACGTCCCAGCCGTGGGGATAAGGTTCCATGCCCTCTTCATTAAAGGCATGAATGCGGATGTTTTTCTGATACTTGAAGGTCTGCAACAGCCAGCGCAGGCGGTCAGAGACGGTCGGCTGCTGGGACATGGCGCTGGCTTCGAACAGTTCGCGGTCGCGCGTGTCATCGTAGCCCATGATGATATGCAGTTCGTCCACCTGGCTACAGGCGCGCTGGATCAGGTAGACATGCCCGGTATGCAGCGGGTAAAACTTGCCAAACACCACGCCGATGTTCTTCTGCATACGCGGAAACTCAAGCCCCAGAAAGCGATGCAGCGCTTCCAGCTTCTGCGCGCTGGGGCTTTTGATTTTGGCATTCAGCAGCTGGCTTAAATAGCCCTTGGTCATACCGCTGGCTTCCGCCACCTGCTGCAAGGTGCAGCCCTTCTGGCGGATCGCGGTCTTGATATAGTCAAATGACGACATAAATTACGGTGCCTCCTGCAACAACGAATAAGTAATTATAAGTCGTCAAAGACACTTAGCGCATCAGAGAGTTTTTTAACGGGGAAAACCGTCATCCCTTCCGGCAGCTTTTTCGGCACGTTGGCGGCTGGCACAATCGCCCGGCGGAAGCCGTGTTTTGCCGCCTCGGAGATACGCTCCTGGCCGCTCGGTACCGGACGGATCTCTCCCGCCAGCCCGACTTCGCCAAACACCACCAGATCCTGTGGCAACGGGCGGTCGCGCAGGCTGGAGACCATCGCCAGCAGCAGCGCGAGGTCGGCGCTGGTTTCGGTGACTTTTACCCCACCGACCACGTTCACAAACACGTCCTGATCCGCCATCTGCAGGCCACCGTGGCGGTGCAGCACCGCCAGCAAAATCGCCAGACGGTTTTGCTCGAGGCCTACCGCCACGCGACGCGGGTTGCCCATCATCGAATGATCGACCAGCGCCTGGATCTCCACCAGCAGCGGGCGTGTCCCTTCCCAGACCACCATCACCGAGCTGCCGGACGTCACTTCATCTCCGCGGCTTAAGAAGATGGCCGACGGGTTGCTGACTTCACGCAGCCCCTGCTCGGTCATGGCAAACACGCCCAGCTCATTCACCGCACCGAAGCGGTTTTTGTGGCTGCGCAGGGTACGGAAACGGGTATCGGCATCGCCATCCAGCATCACGGAGCAGTCGATACAGTGCTCGAGCACTTTCGGACCAGCCAGCGCGCCATCTTTGGTGACGTGGCCGACCATGATGATCGCTACCCCGCGGGTTTTGGCGAAGCGCGTCAGGTAGGCTGCGGTCTCACGCACCTGGGCAACGCTACCCGGCGACGATTGCACGTCGGCCATGTGCATCACCTGGATGGAGTCGATCACCATCAGCTTCGGCTGCTCTTCTTCAGCAATCATGCAGATCTGCTCGATGCTGGTTTCGGAGAGCATATTCAGATCCTGGGTCGGCAAAGAGAGGCGGTGGGCGCGCATCGCCACCTGCTGCAGCGACTCCTCCCCGGTGACGTACAGGGTTTTCATCTGTGAGGCGAGTTTGCACAGGGTTTGCAGCAGCAGGGTCGATTTCCCGGCCCCCGGGCTACCACCGATCAAAATGGCGCTCCCTGGTACCACGCCGCCTCCCAGCACCCGGTCAAACTCCTTAAACCCGGTGGAGAAGCGCGGCAGCGCTTCAAGGCTGATGTCGGAGAGCTTCTGGACTTTTGATACGCCCGCGTTGCCTGCGTAACCGCTCAGGCGCTCGTTACGGGCGACGGTGGGTGAAGCGGCAACTCCGCGCACTTCGGTGATGGTGTTCCAGGCATGACAGGCGCTGCACTGCCCCTGCCAGCGCGGATAATCCGCACCACATTCATTACAAACAAATGCGCGTTTTGGAGCTTTCGCCACGTTTTACCTCTTTATTTCTGATTCACGCTGCCGGAGAGAATGCAGAACACCCCCATCAGGTCAGCATGACGGATAATGACTTCCGTCTTTTCATTCACGGTCGGTTTAGCATGGTAAGCAATGCCCAGCCCGGCCACTTTAATCATCGGCAGATCGTTCGCGCCGTCGCCAATCGCCACCGTCTGGGCAACCGGGATGTCATATTTTTCCGCCAGACGCGTCAGGGTGCTGGCCTTGAACTGGGCATCAACGATCTGGCCAACCACATTCCCGGTCAGCTTCCCGTCCCTGATCTCCAGTTCGTTGGCGACCACCGCATCCAGACGCAGCTTGTCGCGCAGATACTCGGCAAAGAAGGTGAACCCGCCGGAGGCGATGGCCACTTTCCAGCCCAGGGTTTCCAGCTTCAGCACCAGCTGCACCAGGCCCGGCATCAGCGGCAGTTTTTCACGCACCTGCATAAGAATATTGGCGTCGGCATCCTTCAGGGTCGCCACGCGCTGTTTCAGGCTGGCGGTGAAGTCCAGCTCGCCGCGCATCGCACGCTCGGTCACTTCGGCCACCATCTCGCCGGTACCGGCCAGTTTGGCGATCTCGTCGATGCACTCGATCTGAATGGCGGTGGAGTCCATGTCCATCACCAGCAGTCCCGGGGTTTTCAGATGCGGAATTTTACCGAGGGGAGCCACATCCAGCCCGGCGTCGTGCGCCAGACGGGTGGCGCGCTGGGTCAGGGAGCCGGCCAGACGAATGACCTGATAATCTTCCACGCACCAGGCGGCAACAATCACCATCGCCGCACCCAGCTTGCTCTGATACTGGGTTAACTGCTGTTTATCCAGGCCGCGTCCATACAGCAGCCAGCCGCTACGGCCAGCATGGTAATCCAGAGGCATTACCTCATCACCACTTAATGAGAGCGGCAATCCTGGCCATAAAGAGACATCGTTGGGCAGGTCGCACCAGGTAATGTTTGGCATTAAAGCTCCTGTAAAATCGTTCGCGCCGGGAAGTATCCAGGGGGTGAAAATAACGCATGAGGCTACCTTGTAACCATCACTTCTGGCAACATTAACCCCGAAAATTTTCAGCAGGTGGAATATGGCTCGTGCAAAACTGAAATTCCGGCTTCATCGTGCCGTGATTGTCCTCTCCTGTCTCGCCCTGTTAGTGGCGCTGATGCAGGGCGCATCCTGGTTCAGCCAGAATCATCAACGACAACGTAACCCGCAGCTTGAAGAGCTGGCACACACCCTGGCCCGTCAGGTGTCGCTTAACATCGCCCCCCTGATGCGTACCGAATCGCCGGATGAAAAACGTATCGGCCAGATCCTGCATATCCTGACGGATGAGAGCCGGATCCTTGATGCCAGTGTTTATGATGAAGAAGGCGAGCTGATTGCACGTTCGGGCGAGCATGTTGAGGTGCGTGATCGGCTGGCGCTGGATGGTAAAAAAGCCGGCGGCTACTTTAACCAGCAGCTGGTGGAGCCGATTCAGGGCAAAAACGGCCCGCTCGGCTATCTGCGTCTCACCCTCGACACCCATACTCTGGCCACCGAGGCCAAACAGGTGGATAACACCACCAACATCCTGCGCCTGATGCTGTTGCTGTCGCTGGCAATTGGCGTGGTCCTGACCCGCACGCTGCTGCAGGGCAAACGCACCCGCTGGCAGCAGTCCCCTTTCCTGCTTACCGCCAGCAAGTCGGTGCCGGAAGAGGAAGAGAGCGACAAGAAGGAATAGTGTTAAAGTAGCCAGACGATTCAGAAAAGGAACTTTGCCATGACGACGTTACGCCTGCTTATCTCTGACTCTTACGATCCCTGGTTTAACCTTGCGGTGGAAGAGTGCATCTTCCGCCAGATGCCCGCCACGCAGCGGGTGCTGTTCCTGTGGCGCAACGCCGATACGGTGGTCATTGGCCGGGCGCAAAATCCGTGGAAAGAGTGCAACACGCGACGCATGGAAGAGGACAACGTCCGCCTGGCGCGTCGCAGCAGCGGCGGCGGCGCGGTGTTCCACGACCTCGGCAATACCTGTTTTACCTTTATGGCGGGGAAGCCGGAGTACGACAAAACCATTTCCACCAACATTGTGCTTAGCGCGTTACAGGCGCTGGGGGCCACGGCGGAAGCGTCCGGGCGCAACGATCTGGTGGTGAAAACGCCAGAAGGCGATCGGAAGGTTTCCGGCTCGGCCTATCGCGAAACCCTGGACCGCGGTTTTCACCACGGCACCCTGCTGCTGAATGCCGATCTCAGCCGCCTGGCAAACTACCTCAATCCCGACCAGAAAAAGCTGCAGGCCAAAGGCATTACCTCCGTGCGCGGACGGGTTGCCAATCTGGTGGATCTGCTCCCGGGCGTGACCCACGAGCAGATCTGCGACGCGATCCGTGAGGCGTTCTTCGCCCATTACGGCGAGCGCGTCGAGGCGGAAGTGATCTCCCCGGACAAGACCCCGGACCTGCCGAACTTTGCCGAGACCTTTGCCCGTCAGAGCAGCTGGGAGTGGAACTTCGGCCAGGCCCCTGCCTTCTCGCACCTGCTGGATGAGCGATTCACCTGGGGCGGCGTGGAACTGCACTTCGACGTCGAGAAGGGCCATATCACCCGCACGCAGGTCTTTACCGACAGCCTGAACCCGGCCCCGTTAGAAGCCCTTGCGGCCCGTCTGCAGGGCTGTCTGTATCGGGCAGATATGCTGCAGCAGGCGTGCGACGCGTTGATCGGCGATTTCCCGGAGCAGGAGATGGAGTTGCGGGAGCTGTCGGCCTGGATTGCGCGGGCGGTGAGATAATAAAAGCCCGCTAACGCGGGCCTGTAAGCGTAGGCCGGGTAAGGCGAAGCCGCCACCCGGCATGACAGGACTTACTCTTTATCGCCCAGCAGAACGGATTCCAGCGCGATTTTGATCATATCGTTGAAGGTGGTCTGACGCTCAGCGGCAGTGGTCTGCTCGTGAGTACGGATATGGTCAGACACGGTGCAGATAGTCAGGGCTTTCGCACCGAACTCAGCTGCTACACCATAGATGCCTGCCGCTTCCATTTCCACGCCCAGGATGCCGTATTTTTCCATCACGTCGAACATCTCGCCGCCGTCTGGCGCGTAGAACAGATCCGCAGAGAAGATGTTACCCACGCGAGCTTCAACGCCCAGCGCTTTGGCGGCGTCAACCGCGTCACGCACCATGCCGAAGTCAGCAATCGCCGCGAAGTCGTGATCTTTGAAACGCATGCGGTTTACTTTGGAATCGGTGCAGGCACCCATGCCGATAACGATGTCACGCAGCTTAACGTCCATACGCACGGCGCCACAGGAGCCGACGCGGATGATTTTCTTCACGCCGAAATCGGTGATCAGCTCTTTGGTGTAGATGGAGCAGGATGGGATACCCATGCCGTGACCCATTACGGAAATTTTGCGGCCTTTATAGGTCCCGGTGAAGCCCAGCATGCCGCGAACGTTGTTCACTTCACGCACGTCTTCGAGGAAAGTTTCCGCGATGTGCTTCGCGCGCAGCGGGTCGCCAGGCATCAATACGACGTCAGCGAAATCACCCATCTCTGCATTAATGTGAGGAGTTGCCATCTTCAGATCCTTTTATATTGTTGTTTTGCCGGGTGGCGGCTACGCCTTACCCGGCCTACCAAAACCGTAGGCCCGGCAAGCAACGCGCCGCCGGGCAATCGCATCAGAACATGGCTTTGCCATATTCCATGTCAGACGTACCAAAGTATTTCGCGATGGTCTGGCCGATATCCGCGAAGGATTCACGGTGGCCCAGCGAGCCTGGTTTCACTTTCGGGCCGTACACCAGCACTGGAATGTGCTCACGGGTGTGGTCGGTACCGGTCCAGGTCGGGTCGCAGCCGTGGTCGGCGGTCAGGATCAGAATGTCATCTTCCCCTACCAGCTCCATCAGCTCCGGCAGACGGCGGTCGAACAGCTCCAGACCCGCAGCGTAGCCTGCAACGTCACGACGGTGGCCCCAGGAGGAGTCGAAGTCCACGAAGTTGGTGAAGACGATGGTGTTGTCGCCCGCTTCTTTCATCTCTTTCACGGTGGCGTCAAACAGCGCGTCCAGACCGGTAGCTTTCACTTTTTTGGTGATACCGCAGTTGGCGTAGATGTCCGCAATTTTACCGACGGAAACCACCTGGCCCTCTTTCTCATCGACCAGTTTTTGCAGCACGGTTGGCGCTGGTGGCTCAACGGCCAGATCGTGACGGTTGCCGGTACGCTGGAAGTTACCCGCTTTGTCGCCCACAAACGGACGCGCGATGACGCGGCCAATGTTGTAGCCGCCTTCGGTCAGCTCTTCACGGGCGATTTCGCACAGCTCGTACAGACGATCCAGGCCAAAGGTCTCTTCGTGGCAGGCAATCTGGAACACGGAGTCAGCCGAGGTGTAGAAGATCGGCTTGCCGGTTTTCATATGCTCTTCGCCGAGCTGATCGAGGATCACGGTCCCGGAGGAGTGGCAGTTGCCGAGGTAGCCCGGCAGGTTGCCGCGCTCAACCAGCTTATCCAGCAGCTCCTGCGGGAAGCTGTTTTCGTGGTCAGAGAAGTAGCCCCAGTCGAACAGAACCGGTACACCAGCGATTTCCCAGTGACCTGACGGGGTGTCTTTCCCGGAAGAGAGCTCGTGCGCCCAGGCGTATGCGCCCACCACTTCCGCGTTGCCATCCATACCCGCGGCAACGTTGCCGGTAGAGCCTTCGTGGGCTTTCACCAGACCCAGACGGGTCAGGTTTGGCAGATTCAGCGGGCCCTGACGCCCGGTGTTCGCTTCGCCTTTGGCACAGGCTTCTGCGATGTGACCCATGGTATCTGCACCCGTGTCACCAAAGCGATCTGCGTCTTCTGTAGCGCCGATGCCGAATGAGTCCAGCACCATAATAAATGCACGTTTCATATGTTCTCCGTACTCAGTGCTTATAAAAAAGCGATCAGATCAGTATACCGCTATTCGGTAATACGACGATAGACGCAAGGCGTGGTTTCTGGCGCTTTATCTGCCAGAGTAATGGCCGCCTTCACGGCTTTCGCCGCATCCTGCCAGCTGTTTTCATCTTTTGCGTGGATCACCGCCAGCGGACGTTGGCCGTCAACGCTGTCGCCCAGACGGGCCATATCGGTGAAGCCGACGCTGTAATCAATGGTATCCGACGCCTGACGACGACCGCCGCCCATCGACACCACCGCCATGCCCAGCGCGCGGGTGTCCATTGCCGAGACAAAGCCTTCGGTATCCGCGTAGACCGCTTTGCTGAGCATCGCGGTTGGCAGGTATTTGGCGTAATTTTCCACGAAGTCGGTCGGGCCTTTCTGCGCGGCGACCATCCGGCCAAAGATCTCGGCCGCTTTGCCGTTATCCAGCACCGCCTGCAGTTTAGCGCGGGCGTCGGCGTCATCTTTCGCCAGCTTGCCGGAGATCAGCATCTCAACGCACAGCGCCATGGTGACGTCGAGCAGACGCGGATTACGGTATTCACCGGTCAGGAACTGCACCGCTTCACGTACTTCGACGGCGTTACCGGCGCTGGAGGCCAGGACCTGGTTCATGTCGGTGAGCAGCGCGGTGGTGCGCACGCCTGCGCCGTTGGAGACGCCAACGATCGCTTCGGCCAGCGCGGCAGAGAGTTCATAGGTCGGCATAAAGGCGCCGCTGCCCACTTTGACGTCCATCACCAGCGCATCCAGACCTTCAGCCAACTTCTTGGCGAGGATCGAGGCGGTGATCAGCGGGATGGAGTCGACGGTCGCGGTAATGTCTCGCGTGGCGTAAAAACGCTTATCCGCCGGGGCAAGGGAGCTGGTCTGGCCGATAATCGCCACACCAACGTCCTTAATAATGTCGCGGAAGCGATTGTCATCCGGGAAGATATCGAAGCCCGGGATGGCTTCCAGTTTGTCGAGCGTACCGCCGGTATGGCCGAGGCCACGCCCGGAGATCATTGGAATATAGCCGCCGCAGGCAGCGACCATTGGGCCCAGCATCAGTGAGGTGACATCACCCACGCCGCCGGTGGAGTGTTTATCCACGATCGGGCCATTAAGATTAAGGCTCTTCCAGTCCAGAACGGTCCCTGAATCCCGCATCGCCATGGTCAGCGACACGCGCTCCGGCATCGCCATATCGTGGAAGAAAATGGTCATCGCCAGGGCCGCAATCTGCCCTTCAGAGATGGTATTGTCGCGAATGCCGTTGATAAAGAAACGGATCTCTTCGTCGCTTAAAGCATGACCATCACGTTTTTTACGAATAATTTCTTGTGCGAGAAACAAAATAACCCCCTGAGGAATTAGTCGAAGGCTAACCGTAGGCCGGGTAAGCGTAGCGCCACCCGGCGAACCGGAACAACGCCGGATGGCGGCTACGCCTTATCCGGCCTACAGCGAACAATGCTATTAGTAGCTGCTTGCGCTCTTACCGTCGCCGTGACCCAGCGCTTTCAGCAGGCTGGCCAGTAGACTGGAGGCGCCAAAGCGGTAGTGGCGGGAATCGGCCCAGTCGGCACCGAACAGTTCGTCGGCAATCGCCAGGAACTGCTGCGCGTCTTCCGCAGTACGCACGCCGCCTGCCGGTTTGAAGCCCACGGTTTTTTCCACGCCCATATCGCGGATCACTTCCATCATGATGCGAGCGCTTTCCGGAGTGGCGTTTACCGGCACTTTACCGGTAGAGGTTTTAATGAAATCGGCACCGGCTTTGATGGAGATTTCAGACGCTTTACGAATCAGCGCTTCTTCTTTCAGCTCGCCGGTTTCGATGATCACTTTCAGCAGCACGTTTGCCGCAGCGCAGGCTTCTTTGCAGGCTTTCACCAGATCGAAACCGATCTGCTCATTACCGGCGATCAGCGCGCGATACGGGAAGACCACGTCCACTTCATCGGCACCGTAAGCGATAGCGGCGCGGGTCTCTGCCAGGGCGATCTCGATATCGTCGTTGCCGTGTGGGAAGTTGGTGACGGTGGCGATACGCACGTCCGGCGTACCCTGCTCGTTCAGCGTTTTACGCGCGATCGGAATGAAACGCGGATAGATACATACCGCGGCGGTATTGCCCACGGCGGTTTTTGCCTGATGACACAGGGCGATCACCTTCTCGTTGGTGTCGTCGTCATTCAGGGTGGTCAGATCCATCAGTTTCAGGGCGCGCAGGCTGCTTGCGGTTAAATCGGTCATAACATTCTCCCGGCGTATAGCCGTAAAATTTTACCTTGCGGGTCTGTGAGTATTCTAACATCCACCCGCATTCTCACTTCGACATTCATCACAGTTAAGGAAATCCGCATACAAATTTGCATAACCGTAATGAGATCAACTTCAAATAATTTAGCTACAACTGCTGATTAAAGCGCCAGGCACACGCGCAGGATCAATGGCGACCGACGAGACGCTTTCTACAATCCTTCCCCATCACTGCAGAAAAATAAGGAAGCGAACATGTCCCCCGATGGCCTGCAACTACGTTGCCAGCAAATTGTGACAAGCCCAGTGTTAAGCCCCGAACAAAAACGCCACTTTCTGGCGTTGGAGGCGGAAAACAACCTGCCTTATCCGACGCTTCCCCCTGAAGCGCGTCAGGCGCTGGAGGCGGGGTTTATTTGCGATATGTTTGAGGGCCACGCGCCGTACAAGCCGCGCTATGTGTTACCCGACTATGCGGTGTTCCTGAAACAGGGTTCGGAATGGCTGGAGCTGGAAGGGGCGCAGGATCTGGATGATGCCCTGTCGCTGTTAACCATTCTTTACCATCACGTTCCGTCCGTTACCGGCATGCCGGTGTTCCTCGGCCATCTTGATACGCTGCTGCAGCCGTATGTTAGAATTCTAACACAACAAGAAATCGATATTCGAATAAAACGTTTCTGGCGCTATCTCGATCGCACCCTGCCGGATGCCTTTGTCCACGCCAATATCGGCCCGGCCGATGGCCCGGTAACGCGCGCCATTTTACGTGCTGACGCAGAGCTTAAGCAGGTTTCACCGAATCTGACCTTTATTTATGATCCTGAGATCACCCCGGACGATCTGCTGCTGGAGGTGGCCAGCAATATCTGCGAATGCAGTAAGCCGCATATCGCCAACGGGCCGGAAAATGATAAAATTTTCACAAAAAACAGCTTTGGCGTGGTCAGCTGTTACAACTCCCTGCCGCTGGGTGGCGGAGGCAGCACCCTGGTGCGCCTCAATCTGAAAGCCATCGCGGAACAGAGCGATACCCCAGAGGCATTCTTCACCCGCACGCTGCCACACTACTGCCAACAGCAGATCGCCATCATCGATGCACGCTGCGGCGTCCTGTACCAACAGTCCGGCTTCTTTGAGAATAGCTTCCTGGTTAAAGAAGGGCTGATCGATCCCGACCGTTTTGTGCCGATGTTTGGCATGTATGGCCTGGCCGAGGCGGTGAACGTGCTGTGCGAGAAAGCCGGGCTTAAAGGGCGCTACGGCAAGGATGACCTGGCCAACGCGCTGGGCTACCGCATCAGTGAACAGCTGGCAGCCTTTGTGGAAAATACGCCGGTCAGACACGGCTGGAAACAGCGCGCCATGCTGCATGCCCAGTCGGGGATCAGCTCTGATGTCGGCACCACGCCGGGGGCGCGTCTGCCTTATGGCGATGAGCCCGACCCCATCAGCCATCTGCTGGCGTTAGCGCCGCATCACCGGCACTATCACGCCGGGATCAGCGACATTCTGACCCTGGACGAAACCATTAAACGCAATCCGCAGGCGGTGGTGGAACTCTGTCTGGGCGCCTTCCGCGCCGGGATGCGCGAGTTCAGCGCCAATGTCTCGGGTAACGATCTGGTCCGCGTGACCGGCTATATGGTGCGGCTCTCCGATCTGGAAAAATACCGCGCCGAAGGATCTCGCACCAACACCACCTGGCTCGGTGAAGAGGCCGCCCGTAACACCCGCATTCTGGAGCGCCAGCCGCGCGTGATAAGCCATGAACAACAGATGCGCTTTAGTCAGTAAGGTTATCCCGTTTTCCTGCGTCGACGGGCCCGGCAGTCGCCTGGCCCTGTTCCTGCAGGGCTGTAACCTGCGCTGCAAAACCTGCCACAACCCGTGGACGATAGGACGGTGCAACGACTGCGCCGCCTGCGTACCGCACTGCCCGCATGATGCGCTGAACATTCAGGCCGGACGGGTCTGGTGGGATGAGGCCCATTGTCAGCAGTGCGACACCTGTCTGCAGATGTGCCCGCAGCAGGCGACGCCGATGGCGCAGCGGTTAAGCGTCGAGGAGGTGGTGGCGCAGGTCCGCAAGGTGTCGCCCTTTATCTCCGGCATCACCGTCAGCGGCGGGGAAGCCACCACCCAGTTGCCGTTTCTGCTGGCGCTGTTTACGACCCTGAAAGCCGATCCGCTGTTGCAGCACTTGTCCTGCCTGGTGGACAGCAACGGCCTGTTAAGCGAGACCGGCTGGCAAAAACTGCTCCCGGTGTTTGACGGGGCGATGCTGGATCTCAAGGCCTGGGATAATGAACATCACCGCTACCTGACCGGGCGTGACAACGCACCGATCATGCACAGCATCTGCTGGCTGGCGGGACACAACCGGCTGAGCGAGCTGCGTTTGCTGGTGATCCCGGATCGCTGCGATTACCTGACGCACCGTCGGGAGCTGATCGCGTTTATTCGTCGGTTAGGGGATGTGCCCGTCAGGATCAACGCCTTTCATGCGCACGGCGTCTATGGTGAAGCCCGGCACTGGCGGAGCGCCACGGCAGAGGATGTTGAACCCCTGGCGGAGGTGCTGGAGCGGGAGCGGATCAGAGTGATCCGCCCGGCGCTCTACTTATAGCGGCAGGCTGAACAGCGTGCGGGTATTGTTCAGCAGCGCCTCAGCTATCTCATCCGCGGGTTCGTCACGCAGTTCACACAAGGTAGCAAATACTCTCGCCGCCTGTTCCGGGCGGTTCGGCTGGCCTTGAAAACCGTTGAGGGGCATATCCGGGGCGTCCGTTTCCAGCAGCAGGGCGGAAAGCGGTAATTGCGCCATCACATCCCGGGTTTTACTGGCCCGTGGATAGGTGATGGTGCCGCCAACGCCAATTTTATACCCCATCTCTACGAAGCGCTGCGCCTGCTGCAGGCTGCCGGCAAAGCCATGGACCACGCCGGTCCGGGGCAGATCCTGGCGCTTGAGGTGCATCGCCAGTTTGTCATGGGTGCGCCGGGAATGGAGGATCACCGGCAGATCGTAGCGTTTCGCCAGCTTCAGCTGCGCATCAAGGATCGCTTCCTGACGATCGAAGCGCGGATCCTCCCGGTAGAGATCGAGACCGATCTCCCCCACCGCCACCAGCCTTTCCGGTCGCGCCGCCAGCACCGCTTCCAGCTGGTCAAGATGCTCATCGCGATGAGATTCGATCACAATCGGGTGCAGGCCCAGGGCCATATAGAGCGTCGGATAGCGCGCCCCGAGGCGCAGGACGCGATCGATGCTCGCCACATCAATGGCGGGCACTACAATCGCCGTCACCCCGGCCTCGGCGGCACGCTGGATACTGGCTGGCTCATCGTCGGTGAAAGGCGGGAAATCAAAGTGGCAATGGGTATCGATAAAGCGGTAAGTCACGCCAGATCCTCGCTATCAAACAGGGTGTCATTGGCCTGGGACGCAATCACCAGCGGTGTGGCAACCACGTCGTTGGCGACGCTTGCCGGGGGCACCACTCTCGTGGCCGGGGCGATGATCCGACGCAGCGGCGGCTGCTCGGCCAGCAGTTTGCCCACTGTCGCCAGGAAATAGCGCCCGCACTGGCGTCCGGTTTTGTAGTCGTCCCGCAGGGCGGGTACGCGGCTGCCTAGCGCCATGCTGTTGAGCGGGCGCGGGGGATAAATTTCAAAGATCCGCAGCTTGCCCGGCGGCTTCTCGATAAAGCGCTGGATGGTGTGGTAGCTGGCCTCGTGATGGGAGACCAGATTCAGCATCGGTTGCAGGCTGCTGGTGCCCAGCCAGCGCTCCATCCGCTTAAACCACTCCGGCGTGTAGTACATTTGCGACGGCACGGTGCGGATCACCACGATGGTTTGCGCCCCGCGTCGGGCCGCCTCCTGCACCGGGATCGCGTCGCTGACCCCGCCATCCAGATAGGCGATGCCGTCAAGCGCTGCGCCGGTGCGGTAGAAACCGGGGATGGCACTGGAGGCGCGAAGGATATCCAGCCAGTTCTCTTTTTGTGGGGAGAAATAGCTGGCCGAGTAGTCATCGCCGCGACAGGCGCACATCCAGAAGGCTTTGCCGGTATCGAACAGCCGCGAGGCGTTATCCATCGCCAGCGGCATTTTGCTGGCGGTGGCGTCCAGCAGCCAGTCGAGATCGATCAGATTGCCGCCGCGCACAAAGCGCAGCGGATCGAAGAAGTCGCGGGAGGTGGTGTAACGCATGATCACTTTGCGGGCATAGCCCGGCTGATTGCAGACGTAGGCCGAAAGATTCTGTGCCCCGGCGGAGGTGCCGAAATAGAGATCGAACGGATTAAACTGCGCGCGCATGAATTCGTCCAGGACGCCTGCCGTGAAGATCCCTCGCTGGCCGCCGCCCTCACATACCAGGGCTATCTGGCCTGGTCGAAAAGGTTTCAGGGCCAACGGCGCAATATTGCCGAGCGTGACCGGAATTCGCTGTCCCACCTCTGCTTTCCTGTTTTTTTATTTATTCTGTTACTACACAGTAGCCTATACCTGACGTATGACTCAAATCGGATGCTGACAAACCCCAGGCATAAAAAAAGGCTCATGCTGAGCATGAGCCTTTTTCTTCAAAGTACCTATAACCTGAGCTATGGACGACGGCGTCCGGTGAACAGGCTAACCAGGAACAGGATAATACCGACGACGAAGACGATTTTCGCTGCGCCCGCCGCAGTACCAGCCAGACCACCAAAACCCAGAGCGGCGGCAATTAACGCGATTACCAGAAAAATGATGCCCCAACGAAACATAAGACTCTCCTTAACCATAGTTAATGTCGACCGCATGGTGAGCGCTCAGGTTGCTCACGGCGATATCTAAGGTGTAATTCTTATCTCGCCTTCTGGCCTCAGCCAGAAGGACGATTGTGATGTTTTATTTAACTTTCAGATCGTTTTTGACACTTTTCACGCCATCAATGGCTTTTGCGATGCTCTCAGCACGGTCACTCTGTGCTTTTGAATCAACGGTACCGCTCAGCTGAACAACACCGTCGGTGGTTTCAACTTTCACTTTACGTGATGGCACGATGTCATCCGCTAACAGTTTAGCTTTGATTTCGCTGGTCGTTGCGGTATCGCCCGCATAGCCTTTGGCAGACTGCTCTTTACCGTCACGCACGTGCAGTTTGTCGCTGACAGAGGTCACACCCTCTACCTTTTTCGCCACGGCAACAGCTTTTTCAGCCTGCGCCTGGCTTTCAACAAAGCCGCTCAGCGTAACAACGTTTTTCTCGGTTTCTACGGAAATATCGGTGCTCTTGATGTCATCAGCATCCACCAGCGCAGCTTTTACTTTTGCTGTGATAGAGCTGTCATCCATGAAGTTACCGACTTTATTCATAGAGTTATCGATTTTTTCCCCTGCGGTATTCGCTGTGGACTGTGCTTTTTCCGTGGTTGTGGTTTCTGCCATTGCAGAACCGCATACCAGAGCACTACCCATCATTACCGCCAGCAGAGTTTTCGAAATCTTGAGTTTTTTAGTATTCATCGATGTATTCCTGTGGTTTGCTCCGAATTCGAGCGTAAATCATCATGCGTAAGTAGTCTTTCATACTTCCAATCAACACTCGGGCGAGATGAGAACCTTATCAACACGCATTGAGTGGAGCTTTCATCTGCGCCCGGTGTTAAACACTGAGTTAAATATAGATCACTCTCGGCGCGCTGCTTTCAGAATCGGCTAAAAAACGAGCAACAAGTAACAAAAGATGATGAATTAAGAACATTCCGCAAGGGATTAATAAGGCAGGGATTTAAGCAGAGCACGGCGGCTGCCGTGCTCTGAGAAGGGATTAGTGCTCGCGGGTTTTGCGGAACTGAACGTCAGGGTAACGATCGTGCGCCAGGTTCAGGTTGACCATGGTTGGGGCGATATAGGTGAGGTTGTCACCACCGTCCAGTGCCAGCTGGATCTCGTTCTTACGTTTAAATTCTTCGAATTTCTTCACGTCAGAACACTCTACCCAGCGCGCCGTCGCCACGTTGACCGATTCGTAAATCGCTTCAACGTTGTATTCGCTCTTCAGACGGGCAACCACCACGTCGAACTGCAGCACCCCGACGGCGCCGACAATCAGATCGTTATTGGAAATTGGGCGGAACACCTGCACGGCACCCTCTTCCGACAGCTGAACCAGCCCTTTCAGCAACTGTTTCTGCTTCAGCGGATCCCGCAGGCGGATACGACGGAACAGTTCCGGCGCGAAGTTCGGAATACCGGTGAACTTCATCATCTCGCCCTGGGTGAAGGTGTCACCAATCTGGATGGTGCCGTGGTTATGCAGGCCAATGATGTCGCCCGGGTAGGCCTCTTCCACATGGGAACGGTCACCGGCCATAAAGGTCAGCGCATCGGAGATCACCACGTCCTTACCGGTACGCACCTGGCGCAGCTTCATGCCCTTTTCGTACTTACCGGACACCACGCGCATAAAGGCCACGCGGTCACGGTGTTTCGGGTCCATGTTGGCCTGAATCTTAAATACGAAGCCGGTGAACTTCTCTTCGCTGGCGACCACTTCACGGGTGTCAGTTTTACGTGGCATCGGCTGCGGCGCCCACTCCACCAGACCGTCCAGCATATGGTCGACGCCGAAGTTACCCAGCGCGGTACCGAAGAAGACCGGCGTAATTTCGCCCGCGAGGAACAGATCCTGATCGAACTCGTGGGACGCACCTTTTACCAGCTCCAGCTCGTCACGCAGCTGCTCTGCCAGCTCATCGCCGACCGCCGCGTTCAGCTCCGGGTTATCCAGCCCTTTCACGACGCGCACGTCCTGGATGGTGTGACCTTTACCGGTCTGATACAGGTAAGTTTCGTCTTTATAGAGGTGGTAGACCCCTTTGAACAGCTTGCCGCAGCCAATTGGCCAGGTGATTGGCGCGCAGGCGATCTTCAGCTCGCGCTCCACTTCGTCCATCACTTCCATCGGATCGCGGATGTCACGGTCGAGTTTGTTCATAAAGGTGAGGATCGGCGTATCGCGCAGACGGGTCACTTCCATCAGCTTACGGGTACGATCTTCAACGCCTTTCGCGGCATCGATGACCATCAGGCAGCAGTCCACCGCCGTCAGGGTACGGTAGGTATCTTCGGAGAAGTCTTCGTGCCCCGGGGTATCGAGCAGGTTCACCAGACAGTCGTGATACGGGAACTGCATCACGGAGGTGGTGATCGAGATACCACGCTGCTTTTCCATCTCCATCCAGTCAGATTTTGCATGCTGGCTGGAGCCACGGCCTTTTACCGTACCGGCGGTCTGAATCGCCTGTCCGAACAGCAGCACCTTTTCGGTGATGGTGGTTTTACCGGCATCCGGGTGAGAGATAATGGCAAAAGTGCGGCGCTTGGCCACCTCTTGCAGATAAGGAGACAACGTCATATTAAAATCTTCTTTAATAAGCGCGGCAGCACGCCACGCATTTGGAATACGAATTTGCGGCTATTTTACCCATCAATAGGGGGCAGGCAATCAATGTTTACACAGGAGTTGCTCCAGTTCGCTCAGGGAGGCCACGGTCCAGGTCGGTTTGATTCCTTCCGGCAGGGGGCGGTTGTGCGCATTCAGCCAGCAGGTGGACAGCCCGGCGTTAATCCCGCCAAGGATATCGGACTCTGCCGTATCCCCTACCATCAGCACCTTTGCCCGGTCAGGGTTGCCGGCCTGGGCCAGCGCATAATCAAAGATTCTGGCGGCCGGTTTGGCCACGCCAACCTGTTCGGAGATCACTATTAAATCAAAGTAGTCACGAAAACCGGTGCGCTCCAGGCGGATCTGCTGCAGGGCGGTAAAGCCGTTGGTGATGATCCCGAGCTTCGCCTTGCCTTTCAGCGAAGCCAGCAGCGAGGCGGCACCCGGCAGCGGGGCGCAAATCTCGGCCATCGCGTTAAGGAAGGCGTGGTTAAGATCGCCTGGCGGAACGTTCAGACGCTCAGACCATCCCTGGAAACGTTGATGCTGCAGCTGTAACGCGGTGATGGCACCATTCTGATAATCCACCCACAGCGGTTTGTTCACCAGCTGGTAATCCTGGAAATCTTCAGCGGTAAAGGTCACGCTGTAGTCGAGAAACATCCGCTGTAAGCCGCCAAACGAATCAAACGTAAACAGCGTTTCGTCAGCATCAAAGAAAATCCAGTCCCAGTTCATCGTTACAACCTTTTTTGTTATCCAAGCGGCAGAGCCATGATGATAGCGTCTTCACGTCCTTCTGCGGTGGGGTAGTAGTTACGGCGGATCGTCGCCTCGTTGAAGCCCAGGCTTTCATAGAGTGCGATGGCGGCGGCGTTCGAGGCGCGTACTTCCAGCCACAGCGTGAAAACGTCTCGTGTTTCCAGCTCGCGAATTAAATGTTCCAGCAGCTCTCTGCCCAGCCCACGGCGCTGAAAGGCAGGATCCACGGCGATGTTAAACAGCGTCGCCTCATCCAGAACGACCTGCGTAATGGCGAACGCCGCCAGGGTATTATCGACATCCAGCCGATAGTTGAGGTAACGCTCGCCCTGGTTGCTGGCAAACGTTTTTTCACTCCACGGAAAAGCGTGGGCGCGTTTTTCGATCTCAAAAGCCTGGGCTAAATCAGTCGTCGTGAGGGAAGAAATTGTGTTCATGTTCGCAGATTTGTTGCCACAGCGCGCGACGTGCCGCCGGGTTCGCGTTAAGTTCGTCCAATACCGGGGTGGCCAGGTTGCCGCCCTCCAGTGCCATCTCTTCCGTCACGCCAAGCTGCCAGCTGTTACAGCGACCGTCTGGCGGCAGCATGGCCACGCGCTCGGGCGTCAGCTGCAGCACCTGATCGGCGTCCAGCTTCAGGGCGCGCAGCACGTCAGCAATCAACGGCTCGTTCAGCGCGGGCAGTTCCTGCGCCACCATCACCAGGCGAATGTGCGCCGGAAGCGAGATGGCGATTTCGCCCTGCAAGGCCGCCGGGCGACGCAACGCCCACTGGGTGATGCCCAGTTGCTGTAATTGCCTGTCTCGTCGGGATGCCATTGCGAAAACTCCTGTCTGTCAGGCGCGCAAATATACCAAATGTGTCGAATCTGCGCCATCTACCTACTATAATCCCCGCCTGAGTTTATTGAGGAACAATTCATGTCTGCATTTACCCCGGCAAGTGAAGTCTTGCTGCGCCACAGTGATGATTTCGAACAAAGCCGTATTCTGTTTGCCGGAGATATGCAGGATGACCTGCCTGCCCGTTTCGAGTGCGCTGAGAGCCGCGCCCACACCCAGCAGTATCACCACTGGCAGTTACTGAGCCGCCAGATGGGCGAGCGTGTTCGCTACAGCCTGGTGGCTGAGCAGAGCGACGTGGCGGACTGCGATACGCTGATCTACTACTGGCCGAAGAACAAACCCGAAGCCCAGTTCCAGCTGATGAACCTGCTCTCCCTGCTGCCAGTGGGCTGCGATATTTTCGTGGTCGGTGAAAACCGCAGCGGCGTGCGTAGCGCCGAGCAGATGCTGGCGGATTACGCCACGCTGAACAAAGTCGACAGCGCCCGCCGCTGTGGCCTGTACCATGGCCGTCTGGACAAAAAACCGACCTTCGACGCAGAAAAATACTGGGGCGAATATCAGCTGGATGGTCTGACCATCAAAACGCTGCCGGGCGTCTTCAGCCGTGACGGTCTGGACGTGGGTAGCCAGCTACTGCTCTCTACCCTCACGCCGCACACCAAAGGTAAAGTGCTGGATGTCGGCTGTGGCGCAGGCGTGCTCTCTGTAGTGCTCGCCAGCCACTCACCGAAGGTGCGTTTAACCCTCACCGATGTCGGCGCATCCGCGATTGAAGCCAGCCGCGCGACCCTGGCCGCTAACGGCATTGAAGGTGAGGTATTCGCCTCCAACGTGCTCTCCGACGTGACCGGTCGTTTCGATATGATCATCTCCAACCCGCCGTTCCACGACGGTATGGAAACCAGCCTCGAAGCCGCACAGACGCTGATCCGCACCGCGGTACGCCATCTGAACAGCGGTGGTGAACTGCGCATCGTGGCGAACGCCTTCCTGCCGTATCCGAAAGTGCTGGATGAAGTCTTCGGCTTCCACGAAGTGCTGGCTCAGACCGGCCGCTTTAAGATCTACCGCGCGATCATGACCCGCCAGGCGAAGAAGTAACGTCTCCCCCGGCCCGATCTCCCCGATCGGGCCATTTTTGCAACAATCAAAACATCCGGCACAATTATCTGTTGACGAATAGCTGAAAACATCTAGAATGCGCCTCCGTGGTTGCGATACTTTTTTGTATCGTTGGTATGCGAAGGTGGCGGAATTGGTAGACGCGCTAGCTTCAGGTGTTAGTGTCCTTTGGATGTGGGGGTTCGAGTCCCCCCCCTCGCACCAACAACCATGATTGATATTGCTCGCACTGGGCGAAGGTGGCGGAATTGGTAGACGCGCTAGCTTCAGGTGTTAGTGTCCTTAGGATGTGGGGGTTCGAGTCCCCCCCCTCGCACCAACGAGGCGATATCAATAAAATAAGATAACTGTGCGAAGGTGGCGGAATTGGTAGACGCGCTAGCTTCAGGTGTTAGTGTCCTTAGGATGTGGGGGTTCGAGTCCCCCCCCTCGCACCAATTATCTTATCTCTCCTGAAATTCTCTCTTGTTATTCTCTCAGTTCAGATTCATCGCCAGAACCCACATTCCCGCAATCAGCGCGACACAGGATGGCAGCAGGACAAAGTGCCGCAGTTGTTTATGCCAGATCATGGCGGATGAAATCAGCAATCCCGACACGATAATCAGTTTCCAGACCGCCAGCGACAGATCGGTAAAGGCCAGCCCGGCCATCATCGCCCCCGGCAGTATCACTCCCCATCCACTCCCTAACGCTCTGCTCAACATGATCCGTCTCCCGCCTCGATAATGATAACCAATATCATATGATATAATTTCTCATTTGTCAGCGCAGGGCGTAAATGTGTAAAAAATCTTGCGCACGGTTTTATCTATAGTTAGGATTGGCAATCATTATCATTTAGATTTTTATCCAGCTTACTTATGGCCATACGCTCCGCACACGTCATTGAGAATGTTATCTGGCAAACCCGCCTTCCGACCGGGCCTTCAGGGCTTGCGGATGCGGTACGCGATGCCATTGCCGGGACGCGTGCGCATATGCTGGATGTCATTAAGCTGGATGAAACGCCTCCGCATCACGCCCTGACGCTGGCACAGTGGCAACGCCCTGCCGAACTGCAGTCGCTGCTGGCGACCTATGCGGATCACATCTATCGCAATCAACCTACGTTAGCGCGCGAAAACAAGCCGCTGCTGTCGCTGTGGGCGCAATGGTATATCGGGCTGATGGTGCCGCCGATGATGCTGGCCCTGCTCACTCAGGACGTGGCGCTGGATCTCTCCCCTGAGCACTTCCACGTTGAGTTTCACGAAACCGGGCGCGCCGCCTGCTTCTGGATCGACGTCCAGGAAGACAGTCAGACGACCTCGCTTTCTGCGCAGCAAAGAATTGAAGTGCTGATTACCCGGGCGCTGATCCCGGTGGTTGAGGCGCTGGAAGAGACAGGTGAGATCAATGGCAAGCTTATCTGGAGCAATACCGGGTATTTAATTCACTGGTATCTGACCGAAATGAAAACCCTGCTGGGTGATGAGAAGGTCGACGCGCTGCGCCAATCCATCTTCTTTGCCCGCCAGCTGTCGGATGGGCGTGATAACCCGCTTTATCGTACAGTGGTTCCGCGCGACGGGTTGCTGGTGCGTCGCACCTGCTGCCAGCGCTATCGCCTGCCGGATGTGCAGCAGTGCGGGGACTGCACGCTTAAATAGCCAGACACTAAAAACGGCGACCTCTGGTCGCCGTTTTGCTTTTATTACGCCACCTGCTGACTTTCTTCGTCGGCACGCTGAGCCTCTTCGGCTTCCTGCGCCAGCAGCTGCTTCTCGTACACTTTGAAGAACGGGTAGTAGATGATGGCGGAGACGAGAGCTAACAGCACCACCAGGACCGCCGCGCGGAAATCCCAGCCCAGCGCCCAGGCGGCCCCTACAGGCGCAGGCGCCGTCCACGGCACCACGGAAATTACGCGACCAATCAGATCCAGCTTCATCGCCGCCCACGCCAGCACCGCATTCACCATCGGGGCCAGCAGGAACGGAATAAAGAATACCGGGTTCATAACGATCGGCGTACCAAAGATCACCGGCTCATTGATGTTGAAAATACTCGGCACCACGCTCAGACGACCAATCGAACGCAGGTGCGCCGAACGGCTACGCAGGTAGCAGAACACCAGCCCCATCGTCGCCCCGGAGCCGCCAATCACAATGAAGAAGGTCCAGAACGCTTCCATAAAGATATGCGGCAGCGGCGCGCTCTGCGCCAGCGCGGTCTGGTTCAGCCCGAGGTTGGTCAGCCAGAACATCTGCAGCATCCCCGAGACAATCGCCGCCCCGTGAATGCCTGCAAACCACAGCAGATGGCCGATCAGCACCGCCAGCAGGATTGCCGGCAGCGAATCCGCAGCGGATACCAGCGGCTTAAAGATAGCCATAATGGCCTGCGGGATCAGCATGCCAAACTCCGACTGAATGAACAGGCTCAGCGGATAGAGGGTTAACACCACCACCAGCACCGGGATCAGCAGATCGAAGGAGTTTTTGATCATCGGCGGCACCTGATCCGGCAGGCGGATACCGATGTTGTGCGCCTTCAGGAAACGCATCATCTCCACACAGTAGATCGCCACCAGAATGGCGGTGAAAATCCCCGTCCCTCCGAGGCTATCCACCGGCAGCGCGCCTTTGGTTTTTGGCGCAGCAATCAGCAGGAAGGCCATCAGCGACAGCATGGCGCACATGAAGGGGTCGAGCTGGTGCGATTTGACGTAGTGCTTGCCGAGGTTATAGGCGATAGCGGCACAGATATAGAGAGACATCACCCCCATGGTCATATCGAACGGGGTCAGGATCTGGCCTTCAAACTGTTTTGCCATATCCAGCCAGGCGCGGGCAAAGCCCCAGGTGGTGTCCGGCGAAAACGGCGGGTAAGCAAACACTAACAAGAATGAACCGACAATCATAAACGGCATGGCGGAGATAAAGCCGTCGCGGATCGCCATCACGTGACGCTGGGAAGAGATGCGTCCGGCAATGGGGCTGACATAGTTTTCGACAAAGCGGAATATCAGGTTAAACGCAGCATGGTTGGCAGACATAACGGCTCTCCTGTCAGACGATCGTTTCGGGCGCAGTCACGCCGCACGGTGTTCCATATACCACTTTCACCACCTTGCTGGTTCGCTTACCAGCGGTACTGCTCAAACGGATAGGTTTCATAATCGACTCTTATTATTTATGGGATACAGGGGAAATGACGTAATCAGTATTAATCTCTGATTCGCGGTCTGCAACCGGTTACTGTAACCGGTTTCCGTGATTGTGAAGAGGATCCAGAAATCGCTGATGTTGGCGTTTAGTGACTTAGGGAATATTTACTGAGCATAATTTCTTATGCCGGATTACGCCGAGTATTTTTCTGGAGGAAACAATGAGTTTGCAGTCTGTGCGCCAGTTTTTTGCTGACCATGCCCCTGACGTAGAAGTCATCGAGCTGGGTCAAAGTACCGCTACCGTTGCGCTGGCTGCCGAAGCGCATAATGTCGCGCCGGGTCAGATAGCGAAAACGCTGTCGCTGAAAATTAAAGATGAGGTGATTCTGGTGGTTGCCAAAGGTGACGCGCGCCTGGATAACAAAAAGCTGAAGCAGACCTTTGGCGCAAAAGCCCGGATGCTGAGCAGCGACGAGGTGGTAACAGTGACCGGCCATCCCGTCGGGGGTGTATGCCCTTTCGGGCTGGAAAATCCGCTGGCGATCTACTGCGATATTTCGCTGCGGGAGTATGCCGAAGTCCTGCCTGCCGCAGGTGCCATTCACAGCGCGGTGCGCATTTCACCGGAACGCATGGCCGAGCTGACCAAAGCCACATGGGTGGACGTTTGCCTGTAAGCCCTGCGCCAGCCCCGGGTCTGGCACAGGCGCTGTATCGCGGCTCAGGAATGGAGCGCAGGAAGGAAGCGCGGCGCGCGGTGATCGGGCACCGGGAAGTGCGTCAGAATATCTGCCGCATCCAGAAGCCCCACGTCGGAGTGCACGCCGAGCTTCATCATGGCATTAAATTTATGCGCCCGAATGGTTTTGATATTGCGATCCAGCTGGGTAGCAATCTCCTGGATGGAGTAGCCGCAGGACATAAACTGTAAAATGGCGCGTTCGGTCGGGCTCAGCAGCCGTCCACGATGAATATTCCAGTGATTGTTTATGCTGTCATTCACCCGGCGGTTCTCATTCAACAGTTTGCTGAGCTGCTCCTGCAGAGCGGCCAGCGGATCGGACTTGAGAATAATCCCGTGCAGACGTGAAGGTGAAAGCTGATTCATCAGGCTGGCTTCTTTCTCGTCTGACGCCAGCACAATGCGCTGAATCATACCGTGGCTGGCGGCCAGCCCTTTGATACACACCAGACAATTACGTCGTTCTTCACGCTCGTCTGAAAGTGAATAAATTAACGTTGAGTACGGGACAAAATTCAGTGTGGATTGAAAACTGGCGATATTATTAAACAGGTGTACTTCAAAACCATTAAATGCGGGGCTGGTAAAAAGGTGCTTCAGCCCCATAGCACTCATCATGCACTTTTCGACGATAGCGATATGTCTTTTTGCGGCGCTCTTTTCCATTCGTCTTGCTCTCCATAGGCAGAGAATAAACTCAGCTCTTTCATTCCCTTGGTGCTGTTAATCCACGCATACATTTCGGCATTACTGGTTAAGGAGAGTCTTCTCATGGCGCTATTCTTTTGCGCGCTTACCGTTTTATTACTTTTTTTCAGTAATGCTGCGATCTGATTAATTCCCCATCCTTTGCCAAGCAGGCGCAGTACTTTTCGTTCCGAAAAGGTCAACATGACATCATCCTGATTGTCATAAAACTCTTCCGGCTCGGGTTTTAACAATGTCTGACTAATACGTTCCGCATGCTCGCTCCCGGAGCGAATAGCGTTTACCACGCCTTCAATGGGCTCAATGTCGGAAAGCAACGTGCTTTCTGGCCGCATTAAGAGCTCGACAGCGAGGGGATAAATGGTACGCGGAACCAGATAAATCCAGTGAATATCCCGATACTGATTTTGTAGCCTGTAATACTGTTCGCAGAGGCTACGCGCATTGCGCTGGTCGCCAGAGAGATCCGTAATAACCACAATGGCGCGGCGTAGCTGAAGAAGCGTCAGTTCTTCCTGAGATCGGCTAAATGCGCGCTCATAGTCAGGAAAATAACGAGACATAATGCTACCGAGGCCGGTTTGCATTATGGGTGATTTACTAATTATTATTGCGCTTTTACAACTCATTGACGGCATTGGCGCTCCGAATCCTTTCATACAGTCATTCCACGTCTTTCATCCAATTGAAATACCTGCTTATTTATCAGGGCGACGTAAAAATGTAATGTTTTTTCCTTTTTCATTAGCTGAGCGAAATGAGAGTGCGATAAGAACCAGCATCACAAATTTATACACCGCCAAAACGGTTATTAATATCGCAAAATTAGCATTAAATGTTAATACCATCCCCCTGATATTTTCCAAATCCGGACGTAAGATATTCTAAATATAAAATTAATAAATATATAAATATAAAAACCATAGAAATCAATAATTAGTTGTTTCATTCATGGCGCATTATCGTAGCGCTAATCTGCCTAAACCTTGATCTAACCCAGAGCAAGCGTTACCGGGTTGTGTGCTAAAAGTAACCATTCCAGCCACTCAATCGTCACTCTCTCCTCAGGGCAACAGATGCAGGCAGATCAGTCATCACAACGCGCCGCTACGCGACTCTGTATTCAGTGCGGCCTTTTTTTATTGCAACACGGGGCAGAGAGCGCCCTGGTGGAGGAGCTCTCCACCCGACTGGGGCTGGCGCTCGGCATGGACAGCGTGGAGAGCGCGATCTCCTCGAATGCCATTGTGCTGACCACCATTAAAGCGGGCCAGTGTCTGACCTCCACGCGCAAAAACCAGGATCGCGGGATCAACATGCACGTCGTCACCGAGGTGCAGCACATCGTGATTATGGCGGAACATAAGCTGCTGGATGCGCAGGGGGTCGAAAAGCGCTTCAGCCAGATCAAACCGCTGCGCTATCCGCGCTGGCTGGTGGTGCTGATGGTTGGCCTCTCCTGCGCCTGCTTCTGTAAACTCAATAACGGCGGCTGGGACGGCGCCTTTGTCACCTTAATTGCCAGCACCCTCGCCATGTACGTGCGCCAGGTGCTGACGCACCGGCATTTGCACCCGCAAATTAACTTCTGCATCACCGCCTTTGTCGCCACCACGGTCTCCGGCCTGCTGCTGCGGGTCCCGGCATTTGCTACCACCCCCACCATCGCCATGGCCGCCAGCGTGCTGCTGCTGGTGCCGGGGTTCCCCCTGATCAATGCGGTGGCTGATATGTTTAAAGGGCACATCAATACTGGCCTTGCCCGCTGGGCGATTGCCAGCCTGTTAACTCTGGCTACCTGTATCGGGGTGGTGATGGCCATGACCTTATGGGGGCTACGCGGATGGGCATAATCGATTTTCTGTGGGCGCTGGCCCAGGACATGGCGCTGTCGGCCATTCCGGCAGTGGGCTTTGCGATGGTGTTTAACGTTCCCCAGCGCGCCCTGCCCTGGTGTGCGCTGTTGGGGGCCATCGGGCACGGCTCGCGGATGGCGATGATGACCGCCGGGCTGAATATCGAGTGGTCAACATTCATGGCCTCGATGCTGGTAGGCAGCATCGGGATCCAGTGGTCGCGCTGGTATCTGGCCCACCCGAAAGTGTTTACCGTCGCGGCGGTCATTCCCATGTTTCCTGGCATCTCCGCCTATACGGCAATGATTTCGGCGGTGAAGATTAGCCATTTTGGCTACAGCGAAGCGCAGATGATCATGCTGCTGACTAACTTCCTGAAAGCGTCGTCGATCGTTGGCGCGCTCTCGATCGGGCTGTCGATCCCGGGGCTCTGGCTCTACCGCAAACGCCCCCGGGTTTGAGAGTTGTGTTATCCCGCTGTGGTGGTGATAATCCTGGGTTCTCATGTGGCTAAGTAAGGAACGGATGTGTCTACCCCTGACAGCGAACACGCAGAAAACAGTGACGGATCCCGCCTGAAAGACAAAATTTTTCTCAGCGCCCTCTCGCTGTTTGCCGAGTACGGACTGAACGGCGCGCGCATGGAGCAGATTGCCGAAAAAGCAGGCACCACCAAACGCATGGTGGTGTATCACTTTAAGACCAAAGAAAACCTCTATCTGCTGGTGCTGGAGTATGTCTATACCCAGATCCGCGCCAGTGAAAAGCAGCTCAGTCTGGATGCGCTGCCGCCGGTTGAAGCACTGGTGAATCTGGTCGAAACCACCTTTGATTATCACGCTGACCACCCGGATTACATTCGGATTATCTGCATGGAGAATATGCAGCGCGGACGGTTTATGCAGCAATCGGCGCTGCTGCGTCAGGTAAACCGCAGCGCGCTGGATCTGCTGGAATCCATCCTTAAGCGTGGAAAAGCAAAGCAGCTGTTTAACCAGACGGTAAACGCCCGGGATCTGCACCGCCTGATCAGCAGCTTCAGCTTTCACTATGTGGCCAACAGCTACACCTTCACCCTGCTGTTTGAAGACGGGGCCGATGAGCAGGCCCAGCGCCAGCACTACCGAAAGATGGCGGTTCAGGTTGCCTTGCGTTATACCTGTCCATAGCTTGCACACAACCCTGAAATAAGGAACTCAACATGTCTTTAGATAAAGTTGTTTATACCGCCAAAGCCAAAGCCACCGGGGGCCGTGATGGCCGTGCCACCTCGTCCGACGGCGTTCTGGATGTCAAACTGGGTGTTCCCAAAGAGATGGGCGGCGCGGGCGGGGAAGTGACCAACCCGGAACAGCTGTTTGCCGCAGGCTATTCGGCCTGTTTCCTCGGCGCGATGAAGTTTGTGGCTAACCGCGACAAAATCACCCTGCCGCAGGACGCGTTTATTGAAGGGGAAGTGGGCATCGGCCCGCTGCCAACCGGGTTTGGCATCGAAGCGAAGCTGAATATTCATCTGCCGGGGATGGACGCCGCCGAGGCGAAAAAGCTGGTCGATGCGGCGCATATTGTCTGCCCGTACTCCAACGCCACCCGCAACAATATTGACGTGACGCTGAACATTATCTCCTGATTTTTCAGGGGGGCAGAGAGTGGGTATCAGACCCCTGCCAGCCCCCCTCCTCTCTGTGCTACCATAAGCCCATATCACGTCCGCAGTAATCCAGTAGAGAAGTATTATGTCCTCCAGAATTTTGACCAACAGCGTCACTGGCATTGATGCCTTTATGCACGATCCCCGCGCCGTGCTGGCCAATGCTGAAGGCGGTACTGTCGCCGTTTTTGCCGATAATGCACCGGCTTTTTATGCGATCACGCCCCAGCGTCTGGCTCAGCTGCTGGAGCTGGAAGCGCGCCTGTCGCGCCCGACCAGCGACGTCACTCTGGATACGCAATTCTTCGACGAACCCACCAGCGCGCCGGTTGCCGTGCCGATGGGCAAATTTGCCATGTATAACGGCTGGCAGCCCGACCCCGATTTTCAACGTCAGGCGGCGCTGTGGGGCATTGCCCTCACCCAGCCCGTCGCCCCGGAAGAGCTGGCCGCCTTCACCGCTTACTGGCAGGCGGAAGGGAAAGTCTTCCACCATATTCAGTGGCAGCAAAAGCTGGCCCGCAGCGTGCAGATCAACCGGGCCAACAATAGTGGGCTACAAAAACGCGATATCAATGCTATTTCTGAACCGGATAAACAGATTCCCCACGGATTCCGAGGTGCCAAATGAAAGAGTTCGGCGAACTGATGAAGCGTCTGCAAAAGATGATGCCTGCCAACGTCAAACCGGCCTTTACCACCGGCGAAGAGCTGTTGGCGTGGCAGAAGGAGCAAGGCAAGATCCGCGCCGCGGCGCTGGAGCGGGAGAACCGCGCCATGAAGATGCAGCGCACCTTTAACCGCTCCGGTATTCGCCCTTTGCATCAGAACTGCTCCTTCGACAACTACAAGGTCGAGAATCAGGGGCAGTTAAAAGCCCTGCAACAGGCGCGTCGGTATGTGGAAGAGTTCGACGGCAACATCGCCAGCTTTATCTTCAGCGGCAAGCCGGGCACCGGTAAAAACCACCTCGCGGCGGCCATTTGTAATGAGCTGCTGCTGCGCGGCAAATCGGTACTGATTATCACCGTGGCCGACATTATGTCGGCGATGAAAGATACCTTCAGCAACCGGGAAACCAGCGAAGAGCAGCTCCTGAACGATCTGAGTAACGTGGATCTGCTGGTGATCGACGAGATCGGCCTACAGTCTGAGTCGCGCTACGAAAAAGTGATTATCAACCAGATCGTCGATCGCCGATCCTCCTCCAAGCGCCCGACCGGCATGCTCACCAACAGTAACATCGAAGAGATGACCCGCCTGCTGGGTGAGCGGGTGATGGATCGCATGAAGCTCGGCGACAGCCTGTATTTGATTTTTGACTGGGAAAGCTATCGCAGCCGCGTGACCGGCAAAGAGTATTAGGATATTTACCCAGGAAGTCCGATGCCGCGGGGGTTTATACTGCCAGCCACTCCGCCCCGGCGGGCCATCGACAGAGTAGCTCCTATGAAAACACATTTTCTTCTCAGCGCCGCCTTAAGCACCCTGCTGGTCACCGGTGCAGCACAGGCAGCAACCTCCTGGCAGGATTCGCTCAACAGTGCTGCCAGCCAGCTCAGCGCGGGCAACAGCACCACCTCGTCTCAGACCGGCGGTCTTTCTCTCTCCTCACTGACCGGCCTGCTCAACAGCAGCACCGACTCCCTCAGCGCCAGCAACATGAATAACGCAGCCGGGATCCTCGAATACTGCGCCAAAGAGAAGCTGGCCTCGATGACTGATGCCACCAATATTAAAAATCAGGTATTAGGGAAACTGGGCCTGGAAACCCCGCAAGAGCAACAGCAGGACACCAACTATCTGGAAGGGATCCAGGGTCTGCTGAATGCGAATAACGGTCAGCAGCTGAACCTGGAAACCATCGGCAACACCCCGCTGGCGAAGAAGGTCAAAGCTCAGGCCTGTGATTTTGTCCTGAAGCAGGGTCTCAGCTTTATCTCCTGATCCTTTTACGCCGCGACCAGGTCGCGGCGTCTCTCCCTTCCGCGTAAAGCGACGCCCGTCAAACATTGCATTTTCTAAACCAAATCCTAACAACAGCACAATTTCGTGACACTACAATTGCAGCTAAATGGCATCGCCATTACATTGTATCACCCAAAAATTATACAGTTAGTCCGCTAACCAGCGACTGCCCTTATTGAGGATAAGTTGTTGTCAGAGTTTATTTCTGTTGCCCTGTTTCTCGCCTCGGTGGTGATTTATTCCCGCAAGGCGGGTCGTAATACCTGGTGGTTTGCCGTCACCCTTCTGGTGCTGGGGCTTTTTGTCGTTTTAAATATTACCCTCTACGCCAGCGATTATTTTACCGGGGATGGTATTAACGATGCCGTCCTTTATACCCTGACCAACAGCCTGACCGGCGCAGGGGTAAGTAAGTACATCCTGCCTGGCGTCGGCGTGGTGGTTGCGCTGGTGAGCGTATTTGCCCTGCTGGGCTGGATCCTGCGCCGCCGCCGTCATCATCCGCACCACCTCGGCTACAGCCTGCTGGCGCTGGTGCTGGCGCTCGCCTCGGTGGACGCCAGTCCGGCGTTTCATCAGATCACCGAGCTGGTGAAATCGCAATCGCGCGACGGCGATCCTGATTTCGCGGCCTATTATAAAGAGCCGGGCAAAACGATCCCGAACCCGAAACTCAATCTCGTCTATATCTATGGCGAGAGCCTTGAGCGCACCTATTTTGATAACAACGCCTTCCCGGATCTCGCCCCGGAGCTGGGCGCCATCAAAAATGAAGGGATCGACTTCAGCCATACCGCGCAGCTGCCCGGCACCGACTACACCATCGCCGGAATGGTCGCCTCCCAGTGCGGGATCCCACTGTTTGCGCCGTTCGAGGGCAATGCCTCGGCGTCGGTCTCCAGCTTCTTCCCGCAGAATATCTGCCTCGGCGATATCCTGAAAAACTCCGGCTATGAGAACTACTTCATGCAGGGTGCCAACCTGCGCTTCGCCGGGAAAGACGTGTTCCTGCAGTCCCACGGCTTTGACCACCTTTACGGCGCGGAAGAGTTAAAAACCACCGTCGCGGACCCGACGTACCGCAACGACTGGGGCTTTTACGACGACACGGTGCTGGACGAAACCTGGAAAAAATTCGAGGAGCTGTCGCAGTCCGGCAAACGCTTCTCGCTGTTTGCCCTGACGGTGGATACCCACCACCCGGACGGCTTTATCTCACGCACCTGCCAGCGCAAAAGCTATGCGATTGATGGTAAACCCAATCAGTCCTTCAGCGCGGTGGGCTGCAGTCAGGAACATATCGCGGCGCTGATCGAAAAAATCAAAGCCTCGCCGTACTTTAAAAACACGGTGATTGTGGTCTCTTCCGACCATCTGGCGATGAAAAACAGCGCCTGGGAGGCACTGAACAAGCAGGATCGCAGCAACCTGTTCTTTGTTCTGCGTGGCGATAAACCTCAGCAGGAGGTGATGGCCGTTAAGCGCAACACTATGGATAACGGCGCGACGGTGCTGGATATCCTCGGCGGGGATAACTTTATCGGCCTCGGCCGCAGCAGCCTCTCCGGGCAGTCACTGTCCGAGGTGTTCCTCAACATGAAGGATAAAGTGCTGGCGTGGAAACCGGACGTGATCCGCCTGTGGAATTTCCCGAAAGAGCTGAAAGAGTTCACCATCGACAGCCAGAAGAACATGATGGCCTTCTCCGGGAGCCATTTCCGTCTGCCGCTGCTGCTGCGCGTCTCCGATAAGCGGGTCGAGCCGCTGCCGGAAAGCGAATACTCCGCCCCGCTGCGCTATCAGCTGGCCGACTTCGCCCCGCGGGATAACTTCGTCTGGGTCGATCGCTGCTACAAGATGGGTCAGCTGTGGTCGCAGCCGCTGTCGCTCTCTACAGACTGGTGTGTTTCCCAGGGCCAATTGGGTGGCGAACAGAGCGTACAGCACGTTGATAAAGCACAGTGGAAGGGCAAAACCGCCTTTAAAGAGACCGTCATCAGCACTGACCGCTATCAGCGTAACGTCGATATGTTGAAAGTCTCCGATAACGACATCCGCTACAAGGCCGACAGCTTCGTCTTTAACGTCGCTGGCGCGCCGGAGGAGGTGAAGCAGTTCAGCGGTATTTCGCGTCCGGAGTCCTGGGGCCGCTGGTCCAACGCCCAGCTCGGGGATGAGGTGAAGATCGAATACAACCAGCCGCTGCCGGCGAAGTTTGACCTGGTGATCACCGCCAAAGCCTGGGGGCCAAACGCCAATAAACCGATTCCGGTACGCATTGGCAACGCCGAACAGACCCTGACCCTCGGTAATGAGGTTACCACCACCACGCTGCACTTCGACAATCCGTCGCACAGCAGCACCCTGGTGATTGTGCCGCCTGCGCCAGAATCCACCAACGAGGGGAATATCCTCGGTCACTCCCCGCGTCAGCTGGGGATCGGCATGGTGGAGATCAAAGTGGTTAACGCCGAAGGCTGACAGCATAAAAAAAGCAGCGCCCAACCAGATCCCGGGCGCTGCATGGCAAGCTTAAAATGCAATCACGCCCTTAATCAGCCCGCGATTATTAATTACCTCCGCCTCATACACCTCCGCCAGCTCGCGAAACGCATAGCGGTGGGTCAGCATCATCTCTGCGGTTAACTTCCCTTCGGCCATCAACCGCCCGACTTTGGCAAAATCCTCTCCGGTGGCGTTACGGCTGCCCATAATGGTGGTCTCTTTCTTGTGAAACTCCGGATCGGAAAACTGCAGATCGCCCTTGTGCAGCCCGACGAAAACGATCGACCCGCCGTGGCGGATCAGATTGACGGCATTGTTCATCGCCTGCGGATTGCCGGTGGCATCAATCACCTTCTGCGCCAGCGCGCCGCCGCACTGCGCTCGCAACTGATCGGTAAAATCAGCCGCGGAGGGATCCAGCGCGGGCACGCCAAGGCAGGCCTGCACATGCTCGCGCCGGGCCGGGCTGGTATCGGCCACGATCACGTTCGCACCCTCCGCGTGGGCAATCGCCGCCGCCCCCAGACCAATCGGCCCCGCCCCCACCACCAGCAGACTATCCCCTGGCTGAATGGCTGCCCGGCGCACCGCATGGGCGCTGATGGCAAAGGGCTCGATCAAGGCCGCCGCCTCCGGATTAATGCCGTCGGCGGGCAGCAGATTGCTCTCAGGCACCGACAGATACTCGCTGAAACCGCCGTCCTGATGCACGCCGATCACCGAGATAGCTTCGCAGCAGTTGGTTTTACCGCTCTGGCAGGCCGGGCATTGCTGGCAGGCCACGTAAGGAATAACCGCCACCTGCTGTCCTGTATTCAACGTCTGAATATTTTTTCCCAGCGCCACAACGTCGCCACATATTTCATGCCCGAGCACGCGGGGATAATTAAAAAAGGGCTGATTGCCGCCCCAGGCATGTATATCCGTTCCGCAAATCCCCACGGTTTTTATTTTTATTAGCGCTTCGTTATCCCGGGGAGCGGGCACGTCTCTTTGCACCCAGCGTAATTTTTTCGGCTCCTGACACACCAGCGTATTCATCGTCGTCATTTTTTCGCTCTCCTGTTCTTTCGTGGTTTCAGATATTGATGAAAACGCGAAATAACGGGAAGACAAAAACAGGAAGTGTGAATCCCCGCGCATAAAGCCGTTTTAAATAGGGTTTTAATTGCCCACTCGCTGCACTAAGGAATGCTCATGAGCCGTTCACAAAATTTGCGTCATAACGTGATTAACCAGGTGATCGACGATATGGCCCGGGGCCACATCCCGTCGCCGCTGCCGTCCCAGAGCGCGCTGGCGGAGATGTACAACATCAGCCGCACCACCGTGCGCCATATCCAGACTCATCTCTGCGATTGCGGCGTTCTGACGCGGGTCAACAGTGACTATGTGATTGCCCGCAAGCCCGATGCCGGGGACGGCTTTACCTGCGAAATCGCCCCGCTGGCGGAGCAGACCCGGCTCTTTGAGCAGAGCTTTTTGTCGATGATTAACCAGCGCATCCTGCGTGCCGGGGAGGCCTTTTCGGAGCTGGAGCTGGCGCGCAGCGCAGGCGTCAGCCCGGTGGTGGTTAGGGAGTACTTACTTAAATTCAGCCGCTACAACCTGATCGAGAGTGAGAAACGTGGCCAATGGCGGATGAAGCAGTTCGACCAGTCGTGGGCTGAGCAGCTGTTCGAGCTGCGGGAAATGCTGGAAACCCACGCCCTGCAGCATTTTCTCAACCTGCCCGACAGCGACCCGCGCTGGCTGCAGGCCCGCACCCTGCTGGAGGAGCACCGGGCCCTCCGCGACAGCATCGGCGACAGCTTTCGCCAGTTTTCCCGGCTGGATCGCGACTTCCACTCCCTGCTGCTCTCCGCCGCCAACAATATCTTTTTCAACCAGTCGCTGGAAATCATCTCGTTTATCTTCCATTTCCACTACCAGTGGGACGAGAGCGACCTGAAGCAGCGCAATATCATCGCCATCGACGAGCACATGACCATCCTCAGCGCGCTGATCTGCCGCAGCGATCTCGATGCCAATCTGGCGATGCGCAACCACCTGAATACCGCCAAACAGTCGATGATCCGCTCCATCAAACAGAGCGCGACGGTCTTTTATTAAGTACCGATTAAAAACAGCAAATCTATACGGACTGCACGCTTCCGCAATCGGGCGCACGCGGGAAATTAGCGGCTGCCTATGCTCACCTGGAGTCGACTTATTTCCGTGAGTGGTGATGAATACCTTTATTTCATCACTGGTCGTTATAGATATTTCTCCAATAAATAGACCCGAGAAATAACCCTACCTTTATTCAGGAGTCCGGCGTGGAAAAAAGCAATATAACTCTCGACCCGCAGACCACCTTTGACAAAGAAAATATCCCCGATATGTCTCTGCCGCCAGCGGGTGCTATTCAGCGTAGCGCGCGTATTAAGCGCATCCAGACCACGGCGATGCTGTTATTATTTTTTGCCGCGGTGATTAATTATCTCGATCGCAGTTCGTTGTCGGTGGCGAATTTAACCATCCGCGAAGAGCTGGGGCTCAGCGCCACCGAGATCGGCGCCCTGCTGTCGGTCTTCTCGCTGGCGTATGGCATCGCGCAGCTGCCCTGCGGCCCGCTGCTGGACCGCAAAGGCCCGCGCCTGATGCTGGGGCTGGGTATGTTCTTCTGGTCGCTGTTCCAGGCGATGTCGGGGATGGTTCACAGCTTCACCCAGTTCGTGCTGGTGCGCATCGGGATGGGGATTGGCGAAGCGCCGATGAACCCGTGCGGCGTGAAGGTGATCAACGACTGGTTCAACATCAAAGAGCGCGGCCGTCCGATGGGCATTTTTAACGCCGCCTCAACCATCGGGGTGGCCATCAGCCCGCCGCTGCTGGCGGCAATGATGCTGGTGATGGGCTGGCGCGGGATGTTTATCACCATCGGCGTGCTGGGGGTGTTCCTCGCCATTGGCTGGTACATGCTCTATCGCAACCGCGAGGAGATTGCCCTGAGCGGCGTCGAGCAGGCGTACCTGAATGCCGGGAGCGTTAACGCCCGCCGCGATCCGTTAAGTTTTGCTGAATGGCGCAGCCTGTTCCGCAACCGCACCATGTGGGGGATGATGCTGGGCTTCAGCGGCATCAACTACACCGCCTGGCTCTATCTCGCCTGGCTGCCGGGGTATCTGCAAACCGCCTATAACCTGGATCTCAAAAGCACCGGCCTGATGGCGGCGATCCCGTTCCTGTTTGGTGCGGCGGGCATGCTGGTGAACGGCTTCACCACCGATGCGCTGGTCAAACGCGGCATGGCGCCGGTCCGCAGCCGTAAGCTGTGTATTATTAGCGGGATGTTGTTATCGGCGGCCTTTACTTTCGTGGTGCCGGAAGCGACCACGGCGATGAGTGCGGTACTGCTGATTGGGATGGCGCTGTTCTGCATCCACTTTGCGGGAACGTCGTGCTGGGGATTGATCCACGTGGCCGTGGCATCACGAATGACCGCCTCGGTGGGCAGTATTCAGAACTTCGCCAGCTTCATCTGCGCCTCGTTTGCGCCGATTGTCACCGGGTTTATTGTCGACACCACCCACTCGTTCCGCCTGGCGCTGATTATCTGCGGCTGCGTCACGGCATTAGGGGCACTGGCGTATATCTTCCTGGTGCGTCAGCCGATCAGCGATCCGCGCCAGCAGTAGTATTGCCGGGTGGCGGCTTCGCCTTACCCGGCCTACAAAACCGTAGGCCCGTGCAAGCAAAGCGCCGCCGGGCACAAACACAGCGCCCTGCCTGAACAGGGCGCTTTTTACATCAGAAGGTTTCCCAGTTATCACCGCTGTCGGCAACGGCCGCTTTACGCGTCGTCACCGGCGTGGCAACGGTTTTCGCCGCGTGCGCGCGGGATTTTTGCTGGTCCTGCTGAATACGGAACACCGCCACTGCCTGCGTCAGGCGGCTCGCCTGCTCTTCCAGGGCCGCGGCGGCTGCCGCAGATTCCTGCACCAAAGAGGCGTTCTGCTGCGTCACGCGATCCATCTCGGCAACCGCCAGACCCACCTGGTCGATACCGCGGCTCTGCTCGTCAGAGGCAGAGGCGATTTCGCCCATAATGTCGGTCACGCGGGTCACCGCACTGACGATCTCGCCCATGGTTTCACCGGCGCTCTCTACGAGGGTAGAACCCAGCTCAACGCGACCCACGGAGTCTTCAATCAGACTCTTGATCTCGCGTGCAGCCTGGGCGCTGCGCTGCGCCAGGTTACGGACTTCACCGGCAACCACCGCAAAGCCACGACCCTGCTCACCGGCACGCGCTGCCTCTACCGCGGCGTTCAGCGCCAGGATGTTGGTCTGGAAAGCAATGCCGTCGATCACGCTGATGATGTCAGCAATCTTCTGCGAACTGCCAGCGATGTCACGCATGGTCTGCACCACGTTATCCACCACTTTCCCGCCTTTCTGCGCGGTCTCGGACGCGCTCAGCGCCAGATGGCTTGCCTGACGGGCGTTCTCGGCGTTCTGCTTCACGGTAGCGGTCAGCTCTTCCATGCTGGCGGCGGTCTCTTCCAGGGAAGCGGCCTGCTGCTCGGTACGGGAGGAGAGATCGTTGTTACCCATAGAGATTTCGCTTGCGCCGCTGTAAATGGCATTGGCACCATTACGCACGTCGCCCACGGTACGCATCAGCTCAGCCTGCATATGACGCAGGTTATCAGCCAGCTGCCCCATCTCGTTAGTACCGTCCACCTCAATGCGCTTCACCAGGTCGCCGCTGGCGATATGGCGAATGCTGTCGGTCAGGCGGTTCAGCGGAGAGATCAGCGCGTGACGGATACCGACCCAGACGCCGACAATCACCGCCAGCACCAGGACCAGCACGCTTAACAGGATCCAGATCGCCTGGCTGTAGGAGCTGTTGCTGTCATCGACCGCGGTCTGATACAGATGATCGTTCTGCTGCAGATAGTTCACGTACTGCTTCTCAAAGCCGTCCTGATAACCCTGGGTCGGCTGATCGAAGAACTCATTGATCTTGCCCGCACCCAGGAGCTGGATCAGCTCGGCCAGCGCACCGTGATAGATATCGTAGTTACGTTTGATTTCCAGCGCGGCGGCTTCGCTCTGACGCGGGTCGCGCGGCAGGGCCTGGTAGTCCGCCCAGTTTTTTTCCGCCTGCTTCAGGGAAGCCGACGCAATCTGCATCAGATCGTTCACGGTCGCGCCGCTACCGATATTGTTCTGATCCATCATGTAGCGGATGCCCGCGCGGTTCAGGGTGTTACGGGTTTGCAGCAACGCTACCCAGCTGCCGTTAAGCGTGGATTGTTGCTGACGAATGGTTTGCAGAACGGTGAAGTTTTCTTTGTCATGCTTGAGGGCATTAAAGAAAAGACCACCGGATGTGAGTTGTAACAGGCCAAAAATAACCAGGACCAGCAGTAAGCTGGTAACAATCTTTATACGATTTAACATGAGTTCTCATTCCACCAGACAGGTACAGAATTTTCGGCCTGGGAAGCGAAAACTTTACGGAAATCATCCTGAAATTTGTGGTTTTTACTCTTCTTCTCGCTCTGCGACGTGCCGGTTTCCAAGTTCAATAAACTCTTCCAGCAGCGTCGTCAGCTGCTGCATTTTCTCCGGCGAATATTCCGCCTCAATGCGCTGATAGGCCTCTTCCACCTGAGCCTGAGCACGCTCATACAGGGCGCTGCCCTCTTTGGTGAGCGACACATACAGCTTGCGCTGGTCGTTAAGCGGCTTTAAGCGCAGCACCAGCCCGTCGCGCTCCATGCGCGTGAGGATCCCGGTCAGGCTCGGGCGCAGAATGCAGGTGCGAAAGGCCAGATCGTGAAAATCCATCGACGGATGTTCCGCCAGCACGCGCACGATCCGCCACTGCTGCTCCGTCAGATTGTGCTGCTTGATAATCGGGCGAAAAAAGGTCATCGCGGTTTCCCGCGCCTGGAGTAGTGCGATAGTTAACGAATTGTGCATGGCGCTCCCACCTCAACATCATTAATAACGAAACAATCAATGCCTCACGCGGCTTCCCGGCACCAGCGGCGCGGACAAAAAGTCTAACAGATATCACATAAAAATATTAACTTATTGATACACATAAATAAATTACAGTGAATGTAAATTTATTGTTATTGCTATCACAAATTATTTACTTCTGTTTGCCAAACACCCGGCAAGGGGCTAAAACCTAATCATTAACATATTAATGAACTCAAAACCCGATACCCGGCCCGAGGAGAAAGGAATGAAAGGTACTGTTTTCGCGGTGGCACTCAATCACCGCAGCCAGCTTGATGCCTGGCGCGACGCATTTCACCAGCCCCCTTACAACACGCCGCCGAAAACCGCCGTCTGGTTTATCAAACCGCGTAATACCCTGATCCGCTCCGGCGAGGCCATCCCGCATCCCGAAGGCGAACAGGTGCTGAGCGGCGCGACGGTGGCGCTGATAGTCGGCAAGACCGCGAGCAAAATCAGCCCGCAAGAGGCCGCCGATTACATTGCCGGGTACGCGCTGGCCAACGAGGTGAGCCTGCCGGAAGAGAGCTTCTACCGCCCGGCGATCAAAGCCAAATGCCGGGACGGGTTCTGCCCGGTGGGCGATCGCGCGACGGTCGATAACATCGATAACCTGACGATCGTCACCGAGATCAACGGCCGGGAAGTGGATCGCTGGAACACCGCCGATTTGCAACGCAACGCCGCCACCCTGTTGAGCGAGTTAAGCGCCTTCGCCACCCTCAACCCGGGTGACGCCATCCTGCTGGGCACCCCGCAGACCCGCGTGACCCTGCACCCGGGCGACCGGGTGCGCGTGCTGGCTGACGGCCTGCCGACGCTGGAAAACAGCGTGATTAACGCCCGCGAGCTGCCTGCTCAGCAAACCTTCGCCTGGCCGCTCTCCACCAGCGGGACGCTCTTTGCTCTGGGGCTGAACTACGCCGATCACGCCAGCGAGCTGGACTTTACGCCGCCCACCGAGCCGCTGGTGTTTATCAAAGCCCCGAACACCTTTAAAGAACACAACCAGACCTCGGTGCGTCCGGACAACGTCGAGTACATGCACTACGAAGCCGAGCTGGTGGTGGTGATCGGCAAAACCGCGCGCCACGTCGCCGAAGCCGGCGCCATGGACTACGTGGCGGGCTACACGGTCTGCAACGACTACGCCATCCGAGACTACCTGGAAAACTACTATCGCCCGAACCTGCGGGTAAAAAGCCGCGACGGCCTGACGCCCATCGGCCCGCAGATCGTGGACAAATCGGCTATTGCCGATCCGCACAACCTCACCCTGCGCACCTGGATCAATGGCGAGCTGCGCCAGCAGGGCAGCACCGCGGATCTGATCTTCAGCATCCCGTTCCTGATCGCGTATTTGAGTGAATTTATGACCCTGCAGCCGGGGGACATGATCGCCACCGGCACGCCGAAAGGGCTGGCCGATGTGCGCCCGGGCGACGAAGTGGTAGTGGAAGTGGAAGGCGTTGGCCGTCTGGTCAACCGGATTGTCAGCGAGGAGGCAAACTCATGAAAAAGATAAACCACTGGATCAATGGCAAAAACGTGGCGGGTAACGACTACTTCCACACCACCAACCCGGCCACCGGCGAGGTGCTGGCGGAGGTGGCCTCCGGCGGTGAAGCCGAGATCAATCAGGCGGTAGAAGCCGCCAAAGCCGCGTTCCCGAAATGGGCCAACCTGCCGATGAAGGAGCGCGCGCGCCTGATGCGCCGTCTGGGGGATCTGATCGACCAGAACGTGCCGGAGATCGCCGCGATGGAGACCGCCGACACCGGCCTGCCGATCCACCAGACCAAAAACGTGCTGATCCCGCGCGCGTCGCACAACTTCGAGTTCTTCGCCGAAGTGTGCCAGCAGATGAACGGCAAGACCTACCCGGTCGATGACAAGATGCTCAACTACACCCTGGTGCAGCCGGTGGGGGTGTGCGCCCTGGTGTCGCCGTGGAACGTGCCCTTTATGACCGCCACCTGGAAGGTCGCGCCCTGCCTGGCCTTAGGTAACACCGCGGTGCTGAAGATGTCGGAACTCTCCCCGCTGACCGCCGATCGTCTGGGCGAGCTGGCGCTGGAGGCGGGTATTCCGGCGGGCGTGCTGAACGTGGTGCAGGGCTACGGTGCGACGGCGGGTGACGCCCTGGTGCGCCATCACGACGTGCGCGCCGTGTCGTTCACCGGCGGCACCGCCACCGGTCGCCGGATCATGCAGGCCGGTGGTCTGAAAAAATACTCCATGGAGCTGGGCGGCAAGTCACCGGTACTGATCTTTGAAGACGCCGATATCGAACGCGCCCTGGACGCCGCCCTGTTCACCATCTTCTCGATCAATGGCGAACGCTGCACCGCCGGCTCGCGCATCTTTATTCAGCAGAGCATCTACCCGGAATTCGTCAAGCGCTTTGCCGAGCGCGCCAGCCGCCTGCGGGTGGGCGACCCGACCGATCCGAACACCCAGATCGGGGCGCTAATCAGCGCTCAGCACTGGGAGAAAGTCTCCGGCTATATCCGCCTCGGCATTGAGGAAGGCGCAACCCTGCTGGCGGGCGGCCCGGACAAGCCGGGCGATCTGCCTGCACACCTGAAAGGCGGCAACTTCCTGCGCCCGACGGTGCTGGCGGATGTCGACAACCGGATGCGCGTGGCCCAGGAGGAGATCTTCGGCCCGGTAGCCTGTCTGCTGCCGTTCAAAGACGAAGCCGAAGGGCTGCGGCTGGCGAACGACGTGGAGTACGGCCTGGCCTCCTACATCTGGACCCAGGACATCAGCAAGGTGCTGCGCCTGGCGCGCAACATCGAAGCCGGGATGGTGTTTGTAAACACCCAGAACGTGCGCGATCTGCGCCAGCCGTTTGGCGGTATGAAGGCCTCCGGCACCGGCCGTGAAGGCGGGGAATACAGCTTCGAGGTGTTCGCGGAGATGAAAAACGTCTGTATCTCCATGGGCGACCACCCAATCCCGAAATGGGGGGTATGAGATGGGCAAGTTAGCGTTAGCCGCAAAAATCACCCACGTGCCGTCGATGTACCTCTCTGAGATACCGGGCAAAAACTTTGGCTGCCGTCAGGGGGCCATCGACGGACATAAAGAGATCAGCAGACGCTGCCGCGAGCTGGGGGTTGATACCATCATCGTCTTCGATACCCACTGGCTGGTGAACAGCGCGTATCACATCAACTGTGCGGACCATTTTGCCGGGGTCTACACCAGTAACGAGCTGCCGCACTTTATCCGCGACATGACCTACGACTACGACGGCAACCCGGAGCTGGGCCAGCTGATCGCCGACGAAGCGGTGGCGAAGGGCGTGCGTGCCAAAGCGCACAACATCCCGAGCCTGAAGCTGGAGTACGGCACCCTGGTGCCGATGCGTTACATGAACGCGGATAAGCACTTCAGGGTGGTCTCCATCTCGGCGTTCTGCACCGTGCATGACTTTGCCGACAGCCGCAGGCTGGGGGAGGCGATCGTCAGCGCCATTGAAAAATATGACGGCACCGTGGCGGTGCTGGCCAGCGGCTCGCTGTCGCACCGCTTTATTGACGATCAGCGTGCCGAAGAGGGAATGAACAGCTACACCCGCGAGTTCGACCGTCAGATGGACGAGCGGGTGGTGAAGCTGTGGCGCGAAGGTCAGTTCAAAGAGTTTTGCAGCATGCTGCCGGAGTACGCCGACTACTGCTACGGCGAAGGCAATATGCACGACACGGTGATGCTGCTGGGCGTACTCGGCTGGGACAACTATGACGGCAAGGTGGAGTTTCTCACCGAGCTGTTCCCCAGCTCCGGCACCGGCCAGGTCAACGCCGTCTTCCCGCTGCCCGCATAAGGACGCCCTATGCCGCACTTTATTGTCGAATGTACCGAGAACATCCGTGAGCAGGCCGACCTGCCGGGCCTGTTTGCCCGCGTTAACGAGGCGCTGGCCGCCACCGGGATCTTCCCCCTCGGTGGGATCCGCAGCCGCGCGCACTGGGTGGACACCTGGCAGATGGCCGACGGCAAGCATGATTACGCCTTTGTGCACATGACGCTGAAGATCGGCACCGGGCGCAGCCTGGAGAGCCGTCAGCAGGTGGGCGAGATGCTGTTTGCGTTGATTAAAGACCATTTCGCCGGGCTGATGGATGCCCGTTACCTGGCGCTGTCGTTTGAAATCGAAGAGCTGCACCCGACGCTGAACTTCAAACAGAACAACGTGCACGCCTTGTTTAAGTAGCGCGCCCTCATGCCCGGTGGCGCTTCGCTTACCGGGCCTACAACGGCCCCGAACCGTAGGCCGGGTAAGCGCAGCGCCACCCGGCAAAAACAGGATATCGCCATGCTCGATAAACACACCCATACCCTGATCGCCCATCGCCTGCATCAGGCGGAACAGACCCGGGAGCAGATCCGCGCGATCTCGCTGGATTACCCGACGATCACCATTGAAGACGCCTACGCCGTGCAGCGCGAATGGGTGAGCCTGAAAATGGCCGAAGGTCGTACCCTGAAGGGCCACAAGATCGGCCTGACCTCAAAAGCGATGCAGGCCAGCTCGCAGATCAGCGAGCCGGACTACGGCGCCCTGCTCGACGACATGTTCTTTCACGACGGCAGCGACATCCCCACCGACCGCTTTATCGTCCCGCGCATCGAAGTGGAGCTGGCCTTCGTGCTGGCGAAACCGCTCCGTGGACCGAACTGCACGATGTTCGACGTCTATAACGCCACCGACTACGTGATCCCAGCCCTGGAGCTGATCGACGCCCGCTGCCATAACATCGATCCTGAAACCCAGCGTCCGCGCAAAGTGTTCGACACCATCTCCGACAACGCCGCCAACGCCGGGGTGATCCTCGGGGGTCGTCCGATCCGCCCGGACGAGCTGGATCTGCGCTGGATCTCCGCCCTGCTCTACCGCAACGGGGTAATCGAAGAGACTGGCGTCGCGGCAGGCGTGCTCAACCATCCCGCCAACGGCGTGGCCTGGCTGGCGAACAAGCTGGCCCCGTACGACGTACAGCTGGAACCCGGCCAGATCATCCTCGGCGGCTCCTTTACCCGCCCGGTGACGGCAAGCAAGGGCGACACCTTCCATGTTGACTACGGCAACATGGGCTCCATCAGCTGCCGCTTTGTATAAGGACGCCGCATGAATAACGCTTTTAAAGACGCGCTGAACGCCGGGAAACCGCAAATCGGCCTGTGGCTGGGGCTGACCAGCAGCTATAGCGCCGAGCTGCTGGCGGGAGCAGGCTTCGACTGGTTGCTGATCGACGGGGAACACGCCCCCAACAACGTGCAGACCGTCTTAACCCAGTTGCAGGCCATCGCCCCTTATCCCAGCCAGCCGGTGGTGCGCCCGTCGTGGAACGATCCGGTGCAGATCAAACAGCTGCTGGATGTGGGGGCGCAGACCCTGCTGGTGCCAATGGTGCAAAACGCCGACGAAGCCCGGCTGGCGGTGCGCTCGACACGCTATCCCCCTGCGGGTATTCGCGGCGTTGGCAGCGCCCTTGCCCGCGCCTCGCGCTGGAACCGCATCCCGGACTACCTGCATCAGGCCAACGACGCCATGTGCGTGCTGGTGCAAATTGAAACCCGCGAGGCGCTGAAAAACCTGCCGCAGATCCTGGATGTGGACGGGGTGGATGGGGTGTTTATCGGCCCGGCGGATCTCAGCGCCGACATGGGCTTTGCCGGTAATCCGACTCACCCGGAAGTGCAGGCCGCTATCGAGCAGGCCATCGCGCAGATCCGCGCGGCGGGGAAAGCGCCCGGCATTCTGATGGCCAACGAGCAGCTGGCTAAACGCTATCTCGAACTCGGGGCGCTGTTTGTCGCCGTCGGCGTCGACACCACCCTGCTCGCCCGCGGCGCCGAAGCGCTGGCGGCTCGCTTTATCGATAAACCGGTTACGTCTGTGAATAACAATAAATCCGTCTACTAAAGGTAAGATCTGGAGCGCAACATGACGACCTCTACCCTGCAAGATAATAAAGCCGTTGAACATCGCGTAATTAATAAGCTGTTCCGTCGTTTGATCGTCTTTCTCTTTATCCTGTTTGTCTTCTCGTTCCTCGACCGCATCAACATAGGCTTTGCCGGGCTGACGATGGGCAAAGATCTGGGCCTCACCTCGACGATGTTTGGCCTGGCGGCGACGCTGTTTTACGTCACCTACGTGCTGTGCGGGATCCCCAGCAACATCATGCTGGCGAAGATCGGCGCGCGCCGCTGGATCGCCGGGATCATGGTGGTGTGGGGCATCGCCTCGACCTGCACCATGTTCGCCACCAGCCCGCAGACGCTCTACATCCTGCGCATGCTGGTGGGCATCGCCGAAGCTGGTTTCCTGCCGGGGATCCTGGTCTATCTTACCTGGTGGTTCCCCGCGTATCATCGCGCCCGCGCCAACGCGCTCTTTATGATCGCCATGCCGGTGACCATGATGCTGGGCTCGATCCTCTCGGGCTATATTCTGGCCCTGGACGGGGTGTGGAACCTGAAGGGCTGGCAGTGGCTGTTCCTGCTGGAGGGGCTGCCGTCGGTAGTGCTCGGGGTGGTGACCTGGTTCTTCCTCAACGACACGCCGGATCAGGCTACCTGGCTGGACGACGAAGAGAAGCAGACCCTGAAAACGATGATCGCCCGCGAGCAGGAGAATGCCGTGGCACACGCCGCCACGCCGCGCTCGACGCTGCGCGAAGTGCTGACCCCGGCGGTGCTGCTCTATACCCTGGCCTATTTCTGCCTGACCAACACCCTGAGCGCCATCAACATCTGGACGCCGCAGATCCTGCAGAGCTTCAACACCGGCAGCAGCAATATCGTGATCGGCCTGCTGGCGGCGATCCCGCAGTTTTGCACCATCCTCGGGATGCTGTGGTGGAGCCGCCGCTCCGACAGGCTGAAAGAGCGAAAAAAGCACACCATCCTGCCCTATCTCTTCGCCGCGGCGGGATGGCTGCTGGCGTCGGCGACGGATCACAGCCTGATCCAGCTGCTTGGCATCATTATGGCCTCAACCGGATCCTTTACCGCCATGGCGATCTTCTGGACCACCCCGGATCAGGTGATTAGCCTGCAGTCCCGGGCGGTAGCGCTGGCGGTGATCAACGCTATCGGCAACGTCGGCTCAGCCGTCAGCCCGCTGCTGATCGGCATTCTGCGTGACGCCACCGGCAGCTTCAGCTCCGGGCTATGGTTCGTCGCCGGATTGCTGATAGTGGGTGCGCTGGTGCTGACGCGGATCCCGATGACCCGTCAGGAGAGCCGTGACAGCGCGCCGGGGATGGCGGCGCAGAAGATCCATTGAGGAGCGGTTATGTGCCAGAGCCCGATTGCCAATATCGACATCAGCAAAGAGTACGACGAAAGTCTGGGGACGGACGATGTGCATTATCAGTCCTTTAGCCGGATGGCGGCCTTTTTTGGCCGCGATATGCAGGCCCATCGCCACGACCACTATTTTCAGATGCACTTTCTGGATACCGGGCAGATTGAACTCCAGCTGGACGATCACCGCTACTCGGTGCAGGCACCGCTGTTCGTCTTAACGCCGCCGTCGGTGCCACACGCCTTTTTTACCGAATCGGACAGCGACGGCCATGTGCTGACGGTGCATGAAGATCTGATCTGGCCGTTGCTGGAGGTGCTCTACCCCGGCACCCGGGAGACCTTCGGCCTGCCGGGGATCTGCCTGTCGCTCGCGGATAAACCGGATGAGCTGGCGGCACTTTCTCACTACTGGCGGTTGATTCAACGGGAATCCACCGCCCAGCTTCGCGGGCGGGAGCATACCCTGGTGCTGCTGGCTCAGGCGGTGTTTACTCTGCTGCTGCGCAACGCCAGTCTTGACGATCACGCGGCCAACGGCATGCGCGGCGAGCTGAAACTGTTCCAGCGTTTTAACCAGATGGTTGACGGCCACTTCCACCAGCACTGGACGGTACCGGATTACGCCAGCGCACTGCACCTTACCGAATCGCGCCTGACCGATATCTGCCGCCGCTTCGCCAACCGCCCGCCGAAACGGCTAATCTTCGACAGGCAGTTGCGCGAAGCTAAGCGGCTGCTGGTCTTTTCCGACAACGCGGTAAACGAGATCGCATGGCAGTTGGGGTTTAAAGATCCGGCCTATTTTGCGCGATTTTTTAACCGACTGGTGGGCTGCTCGCCGAGCAGGTATCGGACGCAGAAGGTGCCGGTGTCGTGAATTTTACCCCGGTGGCGCTTCGCTTACCGGGGCTACGAAACCGCAGGCCGGGTAAGCGTTAGCGCCACCCGGCAGACAGACCGCACAGGATCAATGCACGGTCAGGTACGGCTCCTTCACAAATTCCGCTAACAGATACACCACGTCATGCAGTAACCCCGTTAAGGATGTTGCCACCGGTGGCGGTAGCGTATTGCTCAGTAGTGCCTGGGTCAGCGCCTGGGCATATCCCACCAGGGTCGCGGTCTCCTGCCAGCAATCGGGGATGCACGAGGTTACGTTTTCACCTGCGATCAGCTGCTCAATGAGATGCGGCGGTAAATCCTCATCGCACAGATGGCGGAACTGATTTAACGCCTGCAATAAGCGCCCACACAAAGCATTGCTTGCTTCATCGTCATGAGTGTCGATGAGGATGCAGACAAACGCGGCGCACGCGTCTGCGACTTCGAAAAGATCTGCCGAGGCCGGGAGGGGTTGGGTAATGATTTGGTGGATAACGTCTTCTTCGAAGTGAGAGTAAGACCGGGTTGGAATAGTAGTCATTAAATAACCTCCATGTGTATTTATTGGCACCACCAAAGTTCTCACGCCCTGGTGGAGACGCTGACGGGGGTGAGAACCGGTACACATGAACCCGGCCAACCCTAAGGTTGCCCCGCCAGCGTCGCCGTAATTTTAACGGCATGTCCGCTGGTACGGTACTTAAACCGTATAGTCATATGTAATCAGGTTCTCACGCCCGGCTGCGGTTATCGCCGCAACACACGCACCTTACGCCGCAGCGAGCATAAAAAAAACACTAAACCCTGCGTTTCATCAGGTTACTTCGCGCTTTGCGAGCATGCTTCCAGAACCCGCCGGACCGGATTTTTATTCGTGGATTCTGCACATAAAATGACAGCCCATTGCACATCGTAAACTATGGGATACAATAATGATTAACGTTTACGGTCGATGGAGCAGTCAGTCTGCTTCTCCTCGGTGGTACTAAGAAGAAACAAGATGCAGATATAGATAAGGCCGTTAAGTATCTTAACGACTATAAGAACAGGACATGAGAGGTAAGTGTTATGGCAAAGTCAGTGCTTCATGATGATGCAATGGTAAAACTCCTTAAGGATGATCCGGCGTTCGCGCCGATCTACCTTCACCAGGCATTCCTCGAAATTGATGAAGAGGGCGGATACGAAGCGTTCATACTCGCCCTGCGCCATGTCATCGAAGCAACCGGAGGCATGACAGCCATCGCGAAGCGTGCCGGTATTAGCCGCGAGTCTCTATATAAATCACTGTCGCCAAATGGCAATCCGTCTTTCAAGCGTGTTGCGGCGGTTGCCTCTGCTACAGGGTTCCCTATCTCCCGCATAGCGACAGCCTCGCAACACGCAGTGGCGTAACCGTAGGCCGGGTAAGCGCAGCGCCACCCGGCAACCAGACCGCACAGTGCCCCTATTAACCCCCACCCCGATCACAAATCTCACTCCCGCCTGAAAAGTACCCGCCGTTGACCTATTCGTCCCTTCACGAAACCCCTGCATGACGCTTCAATTAAACAACAAAAACAAAACACAAATTTAACAACTCTGTACCGATACGAGGTCCCTATGAAACCTGAAGATTTCCGTGCCAGCACCACCCGTCCGTTAACCGGCGAAGAGTATCTGAAGAGCCTGCAGGATGGCCGGGAGATCTACATTTATGGCGAGCGCGTAAAAGATGTCACCACCCATCCGGCGTTTCGCAATGCGGCGGCCTCGGTCGCGCAACTGTACGACGCGCTGCACAAACCTGACATGCAGGACGCGCTGTGCTGGAACACTGATACCGGCAGCGGCGGCTATACCCATAAGTTCTTCCGCGTGGCGAAAAGTGCCAATGACCTGCGCCAGCAGCGGGATGCCATCGCCGAGTGGTCACGTCTAAGCTACGGCTGGATGGGTCGCACCCCGGATTACAAAGCGGCCTTCGGCTGTGCGCTGGGCGCCAACCCGGCCTTTTATGGTCAGTTTGAGCAGAACGCCCGCAACTGGTACACCCGCATTCAGGAAAGCGGCCTCTACTTTAACCACGCTATCGTCAACCCGCCGATCGATCGCCACAAACCCGCCGACGAAGTGCAAGACGTCTACATCAAGCTGGAAAAAGAGACCGACGCCGGGATCATCGTCAGCGGCGCGAAAGTGGTCGCCACCAACTCGGCACTGACCCACTACAACATGATCGGCTTTGGCTCGGCGCAGGTGATGGGCGACAACCCGGACTTCGCCCTGATGTTCGTCGCCCCGATGGATGCCGAAGGGGTGAAGCTGATCTCCCGCGCCTCCTACGAGCTGGTGGCTGGCGCGACCGGCTCCCCTTACGACTACCCGCTCACCAGCCGCTTCGACGAGAACGACGCGATCCTGGTGATGGATAAGGTGCTGATCCCGTGGGAGAACGTGCTGATCTACCGCGATTTCGACCGCTGCCGTCGCTGGACCATGGAGGGCGGTTTCGCCCGCATGTATCCGCTGCAGGCCTGCGTGCGTCTGGCGGTGAAGCTCGACTTCATCACCGCCCTGCTAAAAAAATCGCTGGAGTGTACAGGTACGTCTGAGTTCCGCGGGGTACAGGCCGATCTCGGTGAAGTGGTGGCCTGGCGCAACATGTTCTGGGCCCTGAGCGACTCCATGTGCTCGGAAGCCACCCCGTGGGTCAACGGCGCGTATCTGCCGGACCACGCGGCGCTGCAAACCTACCGCGTGATGGCCCCGATGGCCTACGCCAAAATCAAAAACATCATCGAGCGCAACGTTACCAGCGGCCTGATCTACCTCCCGTCCAGCGCCCGGGATCTGAACAATCCGCAGATCGACAAATACCTGGCGAAGTACGTGCGCGGCTCCAACGGCATGGACCACGTGGAGCGCATCAAGATTTTGAAACTGATGTGGGATGCCATCGGCAGCGAGTTCGGCGGTCGCCACGAGCTGTATGAGATCAACTACTCCGGTAGCCAGGATGAAATCCGCCTGCAGTGCCTGCGTCAGGCGCAGAGTTCCGGCAACATGGACAAGATGATGGCGATGGTTGACCGCTGCCTGTCGGAGTACGACCAGAACGGCTGGAAGGTTCCGCACCTGCACAACAACACCGATATCAACCTGCTGGACAAGCTGCTGAAATAACGCGGCGGGAGGTCAAGATGCAACATGATGAACAACGCCTGCGTTTTCGCGACGCGATGGCCAGCCTCTCGGCGGCGGTCAATGTGATTACCACCGATGGCGACGCCGGACGCTGCGGCATTACCGCCACGGCGGTCTGCTCGGTGACGGATACCCCGCCGTCGGTGATGGTGTGCCTGAACGCCAATAGCGCCATGAACCCGGTGTTTCAGGGTAACGGCAAGCTGTGTATTAATGTGCTCAATCACGAGCAGGAGCTAATGGCGCGCCATTTCGCCGGGATGACCGGCATGGCGATGGAAGAGCGATTTACCCTCTCCTGCTGGCAAAAAGGCCAGCTGGCTCAGCCGGTATTGAAAGAGGCGCTGGTCAGCCTGGAGGGTGAGATAAGCCAGGTCCAGACCATCGGCACCCATCTGGTATACCTGGTGGAGATCAAAAATATCCTCCTGAGCCAGGAGGGACACGGGCTGATTTACTTTAAGCGCAGATTTCATCCGGTGTTAATTGAACAAGAAATGACCGTTTAATACCCTTCGCCAGCCGAATTTTCGGCTGGCGCTTATTTGTTTTCCACTTGCTCAAAATGAAACAATCACAATCTGAAACTAATGACAATATAAGTTTCTACTCCCCCCACCAGAGTTAATAGTTGTTTCGGACTTTTCCCCTTTTCCAGGGCACATTTCTTAAATTTGAAATGACACAAACTGCAAAATTATGTAATCTTCGCGACACAAAAACACTTTCATGAATAATAAAAAAACGTTTTAGTTGTTTACTGAATAGTTTTTTTATGGCAGCACCCTAAAGCAAACTGGACACTTCTTGACCGGAATCGTCATTTCCGTGCGGTAGCCTACCTTTTTTTTGCCCTTTTTGCTCCACTTCCTCAGCTATGCCGCCTCTGCTTCGTGACCTTCAGGTCAACTATTTGGGCAATATAAACAGTCGGATACCGACGAATTTTTATATTTAGATGCCAGGTTCCGAATATATGGAAAATATTTACAAATGAAGAACGCAACTCGCCTTCTGGTGATTTCGCTCGCCCTCATCCTGAGCGGCTGTGCATATTCCCCGAAGCAGGTTGAAGCCTCCCGACCGCTTGTCAATCCGGCCGCTTCAACCACACTCCAGCCCATGTCAGCCAATCTGCAACAACCTCTGAATACCCTGCCTCAGGGCGCGGCTCTGAGCGCCAATGGCAATACCTATATCCTGGGCCAGCGTTATGTCTCCGCCCTGGGTCTGGAATGCATTGAACTGCTGCGTAACCGCAACTACAACCAGTCGCAGCATGGCGTGACCTGCAAGAACGGTGATACCTGGTATCTGGTACCGCAACTGGAACAGGCATCCGCCAGCAATCTGCTTGCCGTGCAATAATTTTGAAGAGAAATGTTGTGAAAATAACGAAATTTCGGCAATTGAGTGCCATTGTGCTGTTGGCCTGCGCCTCTTGCGCTGCCTTTGCTGCACCCACTAAGGAAGATGCCCAGGCCTTTGGCATGAATACCCCGGCAGATACTGGCGACGGTCGACTGCAACTCGGTGGTGAACAGGCGATGAGCGGCCAGGCAAATACCTCCTCCACCACTGGTACCTTTGCGCAGCAAAACCGCCAGGGCATGTTACTCCCGGGCGAGTCCGACGTGCGTAAACTCCTCCCGCAGTCCGAGTCCGGCCTGCCCCCTCCATATGGTGCCAACCTGTTTGCCGGTGGCTATGAAACCGAGCGCAGCGACGGCTTAAACGATAATTATCTGATCGCTCCCGGCGATAAGCTGAATATCTGGATCTGGGGCGCGGTCAATTTCTCCAACGTGGTCACCGTTGACAATCAGGGCAATATTTTCATTCCTGACGTCGGCCCGATAAATGTCAAAAACGTGGCAGCAAGTAAAGTCAATAACTTAGTCACCAGCCACATCAGCGAAGTATTCACCAATAACGTTAATGTTTACGTTAATCTGCTTACCGCGACCCCGGTCAGCGTATTTGTCACCGGCCCGGTGATCCGTCCTGGACAATATGCCGGACAATCCTCCGATAGCGTTTTGTATTTCCTGAAACGCGCAGGCGGCATCGACTCCGATCGCGGCAGCTATCGTCATATTAAGGTGTTACGTCAGAACCGGGTCGTCCAGCAGATCGATCTGTACGAATTTATGCAACAGGGCAAAATGCCGAAGCTGTCCCTGAAGGATCAGGACGTCATTCTGGTTGAGCCGCAGGGCCCGATGATCAACGTGGCCGGTAAAGTGCGTAACCCGTTCCGCTTCGAGTTAAAAAACAGCACCGCGCTCGGCTCGGAGCTGATCGATTACGCCCTGCCGCTCGCCAAGGTGAGCCACGTGGGCGTGATTGGCGATCGCTCCAACGGCCCGTTCTCGGTCTATATGCCGTATAAAGATTTTGACCGCATTCAGCTGAGCGACGGCGACAAAGTGCTGTTTAACGACGACATGCATGCGCAGGTTTACGACGTGCAGGTGATGGGCAGCTATCGCGGGCCATCTTACTTCACCGTGCGTAAAGAGACCCGTCTGCACGATCTGCTGAACCACATCCCGATTGACCCAAACATGGCGGATTACGGCTCGATCTACATCATGCGTAAGAGCGTGGCCGCGCGGCAGAAAGAGATGCTGGAAGACTCCCTCAACCGCCTGGAGCGCAGCGTGTTTACCGCGCCTGCCAGTTCCGACGGTGAAGCGTCCATCCGGACCAAAGAAGCCGAGCTGGTGATGCGCTTCGTGGAAAAAGCCCGCAAGATCCAGCCGCTGGGGAAAGTGGTGGTGTCGGATAAAGGCGTGATTGCCAACATCCTGCTGGAACAGGGCGATCAGATTGTGATCCCGAACAAGACCGACCTGATTCAGATTGGCGGCGAAGTGATGATGCCGCAGGCGGTGGTCTACAACGAAGGCGCGAAACTTGAAGACTACGTTGCCTGGGCGGGCGGCTTTACCGACCGTGCGAACGACCAGCGTATTGCCGTGGTGCATGCCAACGGGCTGATGGAGTTTAAAGACGGGGGCAATGTCATGCCGGGCGATCAGATTCTGGTCATGCCGAAAGTGGACAGCAAAATGATGCAGTCCATCAAAGACATTACTCAGGTCATCTATCAGGTTGCCGTGGCGGCCAACGTGGTCCTGAATTAACCCTCACAGCGGGCTCGCTTAACGGCGGGCCCGTTCTGTTATATCGGCCTTCTTATGCTTAAACCTGTTCTCAATCAAACGCCCCGCAGCTCGTTTCAGGTGCTGCGGGATGTGACGTTTGGCCTGCTTATCCGTGAACTGAAAACACGATTTGGGAGTTACCGGCTGGGGTACGCCTGGGCACTAATTGATCCAATGTTGATGATTAGCCTGTTTAGTGTTGTTTTTGGGATGCGTAGCCAGAGTGGTTTTGGTGACGTTCCTGCTCAGGTATTTATTACTGCAGGTTATCTGCCCTTCATGTTTTTTAATAAAGTGGTTACCCAGCTTAAATCTGCTGTTAGTGCCAATATGGGACTGTTCTGCTACCGACAGGTCACACCATTTGCCACCTTTATTGCGCGCTTTATTCTCGAGGCTATTATAGGTTTGGTGGTAGGTTGCGTTTTAGTATTAGGATTATTGTGGTTTGGCTTTAATGCTATCCCTAGCGATCCCTTACAGGTTATTCTTGGCTATTTCATACTAATGATATTTTCATTTTCACTGGGGATTATCTTTTGTGTTCTAGGTAGTTTATTCAAAGAAGCGGATAAATTTCTCAACCTAATGATGATGCCAATAATGTTTGTATCCTGCGTGATGTACCCGCTTGCAAGTATTCCTGTACAATATCAACACTGGTTTTTATGGAACCCACTAGTACATTCTGTTGAGTTGATTCGTTCAGGTTGGATCGCTGGCTATGTGAGCCCGGATGCCAGTTGGGCTTATTTCACCAGCGTGACTTTGGTGATGCTGACATTTGCGATGAGTTGTTATCGTCTGAGCCATCGGCGTCTTATCGCCAGTTAAGTGAAATTAAATGATCATTTTAGATAATGTATCGAAGTATTATCCTACAAGATTTGGTCGCAACTATGTTTTGCGTGACGTGAGTATCACGTTACCCCGCGATCGAAATATCGGTATTTTGGGTACTAATGGTGCGGGTAAATCAACTCTGCTGCGCCTGCTGGGCGGTATGGATACGCCTAGCAAGGGCAGGCTTAGTCGTCATTGTCGTGTATCATGGCCCCTAGCCCTTAACGGTGGTTTTCAAGGTAGCATGACCGGGCGGGAAAATACTCGCTTCGTCTGCCGTATACATGGCGTTCATGATACACAGGCTATTGAAGAGTGGGTTAAAGAATTCTCAGAAATTGGCCAGCATTTCGAACTCCCCATAAAAGCTTATTCCAGCGGAATGAAATCTAAGTTTTCGTTTGCGGTCAGCATGGCTTTTGATTTTGATATCTATCTTACCGACGAAATTACCTCAGTAGGCGATGCACGCTTTAAACAAAAATGTATCGATGTATTCACGCAAAAACGCGAGACCGCTAGTCTCATAATGGTGTCACACGACATGAAGAACTTACGCCAACAATGCGATATGGGGATTGTGCTGCGTAATAGCACACTTGAGATGTTTGACAATATAGAAGATGCCATCCGCATTTATCAAAATTTATAATAAGCTTAAAAATATGACTCAACCAATTCGCTCCAACAAATCTTCCGGCTTGATGCGCAAATTGCAAAAATTAAAAACTAAGCCCAAAAATTTTATTGTTGATTCCAGCGGTTACCGCTTGGCTCATCGCTCATGGAAGCAAAGCCTTAAACTTGGCAGCTTTCAATGGGTATTAGCTTGTTTTGCTATCGCCATTATCTATTTCGGATTGATTGCTTCTGATCGCTATGTGAGCCGAGCAGAGTTAGTAGTTAAGCAGGCCGACCAGATAAAAATGCTGCCAGATGCTTTATCGATGCTGGGCCTTGGTGGTAACAATCATCAGGATGCGTTATTAATACAGGATTATCTCAAGTCTTCTGACCTGCTTAATAAACTAGATAAAAAACTGGGTCTAAAGGCTCATTACCAGAATAACAAAGTTGACTACTTTTCTCGCCTTCACACTGATGTCAGCCAAGAGGAATTTCTCAAGTATTATCGAGAGCATCTGACCTTGCGTCTAGATGATATCTCTGGTGTCTTAACGATTGAATTACAGGCATTCGATCCTGCGTATGGCCAGCAAGTGGTTGGCCTAATGTTGAAAGAATCAGAAGCTTTTATAAATAAACTAGGACATCAGGTTGCAGTTGAACAATTGGCTTTTGTCGAGAAAGAAGTTGACCGTGCTTATCAGCGATTACAGGTCGAAAAAGCAAAAGTCCTGGAATTTCAAAACACCCATCACCTTATTAGCCCAGAATCGAGCAGTACGGCCCGAATGGGTGTTGTAAGCCAGATTGAAGGCCAACTTGCACAGCAACAAGCTCAGTTGAAACAACTGCAAAGTTATATGAAGGAAACCGCACCTGCAGTAGTTTCTGTACAAGCAAGAATTGATGCTTTAACCCAGCAGTTAGCCCAAGAACAAGGCCGATTGACAGGTGCGGATAAAAATTCGATGAACGAAGTCACTGCAAGTTATATGGATGTTCAAACTCAGGCTACGCTTGCGGCAGACCTGTACAAAACTGGACTAATCAGCTTGGAGCAAGCCAGGATAGAGGCTTACCGTAAACTCAAACATCTTTTGATCATTAGTCAGCCTTCAATCGCTGAAGATGCTGAGTACCCACGCCGTCTTTATAATTTGGCAACAATTGGCGTACTCCTATGTCTTTTGTATGGCCTAGCGGTGATGGGTATCGCAACTTTACGAGAGCATCAGGACTGATTGAGATGACATGTACTTCTTATTATTAATTTGATTTTTATCGCAATTAATACATCACATATTACTTAACCGAAAAAAAATCAAGTAATTCTTTCACCGAAGAGGCTCTCATTATTGGAGAGGCTGTTTAAACTTCATTGGTATTAAACATTTATTACTTTATGAGATTTTAATTAATAAATATCTCTAAGACACATAGCTCCCTTTATTAGGGTTTCCATTCCTACTTTCACAAGAAATAACAAAATATGTTAAATAAATTCTACAAAAAAATAATTGCAAGAAAGAAAGTTACCGAACTGCAGAAATCATTTCATAAATTTAATGATGACGAGTTAATAAAGTTATATTTCAGCGAGTCTTTTTATCTCGAAACATACAAAGATATTGCTGAAGCAGGAATTGACGCTTTTGAGCATTATATGAACTACGGGTGGAAGGAAATGCGCGATCCATCACCTGTGTTCAATACATCTTTTTATCTTCTAGAGCATGAAGATGTAAGTAAATCAAATATAAATCCATTGAAACACTATGCGTTATGGGGAAGAAATGAAAATAGGAAAATTAAATACAGTAATTCTGTTAACCGACCTCTAGAAACACCGAGTGGTCTCTACGAGGATAGTTATTTCGAACAATTCTCTACTGCTAGCGGCGGACGCTCACCACTTTATGCTCCATTAATGCAGCGAGATGTAAAAGTTGCAGAATGTGATACTCGATTTATTGCTTTTTATCTGCCTCAATTTCATCCATTTGAAGAGAATAATAATTGGTGGGGTAAAGGATTTACTGAATGGACAAATGTGTCTAAAGCTACTCCGCAATTCAGTGGACATTATCAACCAAGGTTGCCAGGTGAATTAGGATTTTATGATTTACGCTTAACTGAAAATATGCATAGGCAGGTTGAACTAGCAAAAAAATATGGTGTAAGTGCATTTTGTTTCCATTATTACTGGTTTGACGGTAAGAAATTGATGGATGAGCCTATAGATAATTTTTTAAACGACTCTAGCATCGATTTTCCATTTTGTTTATGTTGGGCTAATGAGAATTGGACAAGACGCTGGGATGGAGCAGAACATGATGTCTTGATCGGACAAAACCATAGTGATGAAGATAATATTGCTGTCTTTTATGATCTGCTGCGATATTTTAAGGATTCTCGATATGTGTCAGTGAATGGCAAGCCATTGATTGTTTTATATCGCCCAGCAATTATCCCAAATGTTGAGAAATTAGTTGCCACATGGCGTAGACTTGCTATTGAGAATGGATTGTCTGGCTTACATATTGTAGCCACTAACGCCTTCGGATTTGATGATTTCAGATCTATTAACTTTGATGCTATAGTCGAATTCCCACCACATGGCGTCGTAGTTAATAATATTAAAGACACCCTTAAGCTACTTAATAATAATTATAAAGGAAATGTTTATGACTATTCGGAAACTGTCGATTTTTGTCTTGAAAGATTAAACAAATCAGTATCTAAAAACATATCAAAGAACTATTATCCATGCGTTATGACCGGTTGGGACAACGAGGCTAGAAAACCGGGTAATGGCAATGTTTTCTTTAATGCAACTCCACTTGAATTCAATCGTTGGTTGAAAGGGGTCGATGAATGGTCGAAAAAAAATCACGCCAGCGAGGAGAATTTTGTTTTCATAAATGCATGGAATGAATGGGCGGAAGGTACATATCTTGAGCCAGACAGAAAGTTTGGTTACGCTTATCTTAACGCAATATCGAATGTTAGAGAATCTAATATAGACATTCGAGAAATAAAGCGAATCACTGACAAGCATAATTCACTAATGAAAAAAAATGGAATAAATGCTTTATATATTCACATTTTCTACGAAGATATGCTTGATGAGATTAATCTAGCAATCAATGATATAAGAAAAAAACACAATCTTGATGTTATAATATCTGTGCCGCACATCTGGAGTGTGGAAAGCGTTAAAAAAGCGATAAAAGTTATAAAACCAAATCTTATTTATGCCTTTGACAATAAAGGCCGTGATGTTCTTCCTTTTATCAAAACGGTAAAAGAAATAAATAATTTAAACTATAAATGGATATGTAAACTACACTCTAAAAAATCACCTCATATGAATAATGGGAGTTTGTGGAGAGAGCAACTTTTCCAATCATTATTATCAGAGAATATTGTAAGCCAAATATTGTCACTTTCTCCATCTTCAAAATTTGGTATTATCGCACCAATTCATAGTGTGCATTATACTAATGAATTCAATACGATGTTACATAGTTTAGAAGCCTGCAAAAAAATGATTTGCGATAATGAAATTAACGAGGAGCATTTTACCGATTTTATTGGAGGCACAATGTTCTGGTTCCACTTCCCAACTATGAAAAATATTATCGCAGACAATTTTATTCCAGAGGATTTATTTGAAGAAGATTTAGGTGCTATTGATGGTACTTTCGCTCATACAATGGAGAGACTTTTTTCTACACTATTCAAGCAAAAGGGAATGCTTCCATTTTACTTTGAATGCGACAACGACTATAACCCGTATAAATAACTATGGATAATGAAATGAAGAAAGCCGTTTGCGCGATTGCAAGGGATGAATCTATTTATATTACAGAATGGATTGCTCACAATATCTTAATAGGTTTCGATACTATTATCATTTATGATAATGGAAGCGTAGATGGAATGAGTGAAATGATTTCTATGCTTTCTAAAAAAATTGACATAAAGCATATATTATGGCCAACTACTGATGGAGCATCCCCACAACTTTCAGCTTATAATGACTGTTTGAAAAAATTTAAAAGCGACTTTGAATTTATTGCTTTCATTGATATTGATGAGTTTCTTTACCCCAAGAATTTAAACATCACCTCTTACCTTAACGAAGTTCCCACTGATATAGCAGCAATCGCAATTAATCAGCTTACATTTGGCTCTGCAAATCACGATCATTATTTTGATGATTATGTAACAAGAAGATTTAACAAATGTTCCACTTTTGATTATAGTGAAAGATTATGGTTTAAAAGCATAGTAAACCCCGCTAAAGTTAATTCATTTGTTTCGGCCCATAAAGTTTCGATTTCATCAGGTAAGTATGTATACTCGGATTTTTCAGAAGTCGAGTTCGATGAGAGATATAATGGAGCAACAAAATCAATAATTTCTGATGAAATTCAAGTGAATCATTATATATTAAAATCAAAGCAGGAGTTTTTTGAAACCAAAATGAAAAGAGGGGGTGTTTGTGCTGTTGATGCACAAGATCGAGCACAACGTTACAATACGGAGTTTTTCGAATATAGAAACCAGTTAATAAATAGAGAAACTTTCACATATCCAGACTCATACTACTCTGAAATGGATAAAATTATGCTAGACCTAAAATTAGCTGTTCAAAACACTCAATAACTATTGAATTGAAAAATATTGAAGCCAGCACTGATAAATCTATATTTAAAAAAACCACTTCTCAATATTTATCTGAGAAATCATTTAAAATTGTATGAGGCAGAGTTGTAAAGATTAAGGAATATCGGGCCTAATAGTAATTATTTAACTGCTTGAGAATTTATAATTTTGTAAAAAGATTAAAACTCAAGTATGCTGGTTTTTTTACACTTACCAGTTAATAGTGTTTTCACTAAAACTGGAAGCGCTCCTAATACGTAGCATTTGAATAATAGAGCCGTTTAACCGAAGGGAATATTTCATCTGTTAGTAAATACGATGATGTATAAAAATCGCATTCCAATAAACGTGATGCTGACTCATAAGCTATATATGGGCAATATACAATCTTTGAATATAGTAACATTAACAACTTTGTGATAGCTATAATGCTTACCTAAAATTTCGTAAGTGAATGCTGTTAGTCTTATATTAAAAAGGTACTGATTTTATAAAATAAGAGTGTATTGGATTACATTATTACGCCTTAATATTTAAAACAAACATCTATGGCGCAAATTTTTAATTTGTAAGCCACGCTTAGATATTAAAAAATAAAGAGTAGCGGTGCACATATTTATGCATAATTTAGATGAAACCTTGTATAACCAGCGAAAAATTAACTGTCAACCATGGTTACGCGGCAACGAGCAGAATAATCAACAGGAATTAATAAGAAACATCCTCAAAAAAAATGCAAATGCTGTAATAGACAATACAGCTTTTGTAGCTGAAGATGCTAATATTTTTACCTCAAAATTATATTTAGGTAGAAACTCATGGATTGCATCTGGCGCAGTAATTCGTGGGGATGTCCATATAAATGATAATTGTTCTGTAAACATCAATGCTCATTTGGCTGGAAAAATATTTTTAGGCAACGGCTGCCGTGTTGCTTCAATGGCATCTATTTACGGCTTTAATCACGGGCACGAAAGAATAGACATACACATCAAAGATCAGCCCATTACAAGCGAAGGAGTAACTCTCGGAAATGATGTTTGGGTTGGAGCAAATGCCGTCATTCTAGATGGCGTTGAAATTGGTGATCATAGTATTATTGCAGCAGGATCAGTAGTTACTAAATCTTTTCCTTCATATTCAATCATTGCAGGCAACCCTGCTAAAAGGATAAAAGATCGCCGAAAATACCCACTAGCTATTTTTAAATTGGAAGAAAAGCATTCAGAAATCAAATATAATTTTGACATGACTTTTAATTCTTATATTTCATGCCAAAATGGTTTATGCATAAGAGGATGGATGTCACATCCGGATATAAACAACATAATAATTAAAACAGGAACTATGTCGCATATTTGTGCTATCAATGATGAAAAAATGGATATAGCTAAAAAAACCATCTCCTCTGAAAATAGCCAAATAAATCACATTAAACACGGATTCGATTACATTGTCGAATTAAGTAATATTTACAATATCTATGCTCAAACATCCACTCATTTAATTCACGTTGCAGACATTATATTAGAAGAAACTATCGATGATTAAAATACTGATAATTGGTGCAAATAATTTTTTAGTCATACGTTAAGCCAGTATTTCCTAAACATGAATGAACATAACATAGGTAGCATCGAGACTATCAATGGTTAGTGCTCTATCGATCATAAGAAAGCAAGGCTAGTAGCATTAGAAGGAAGCTCAGCTCTACTCTTTATCAATTAATGTTGAGTAAGCCGAAGGTTCTCGCCCAAAAAATAATTTGCAGTTAGGTATAGAACGATTCGGTTCATGGTTCATGGTTCATGGTTCATGGTTCATGGTTCATGGTTCATGGTTCATGGTTCATGGTTCATGAGAATACCATAAATTATAAGCCACTCATTCTATTGGCCGATTTTTATATTAACGTTAATAATTAACTCTATATAATTACTTCATTTAAGCGATTCAAAGATGATTATTACTATTGCCGGTACCGGTTATGTTGGTCTATCAAATGCAGTACTTTTGGCACAGCATCATGAAGTCATTGCCCTGGATGTAATCTCTTCGAAAGTCGAAAAGATCAACCAACGCCAGTCCCCTATCGCCGACAAAGAACTTGAAGACTACTTAGCCAACAAGCCTCTTAATCTTCGGGCAACGCTTGAAAAAGTTGAAGCCTACCAGCACGCCGAATTCGTCATTATCGCTACTCCGACTGATTACGATCCAAAGACGAACTACTTCAATACCAGCACCGTCGAAGCAGTCATTCGCGATGTGATGAGTATTAACCCGCAGACAGTTATGGTCATCAAGTCCACCATTCCGGTGGGCTTTACCGAGCGCATGCGTCAGGAATTAGGTACCGAGAACCTGATTTTTTCACCTGAGTTCCTGCGCGAGGGGCGTGCTCTGTATGACAACCTCTATCCGTCACGTATCGTGGTAGGTGAATGCAGCGAACGTGCACAGCGTTTTGCCGATCTGCTGAAAGAAGGTGCCATTAAGAAAGATGTGCAGGTACTGTTAACGGGCAGTACCGAAGCCGAGGCCATTAAGCTGTTTGCCAATACCTATCTCGCTATGCGTGTTGCCTATTTCAACGAGCTAGATACTTATGCTCAGTCTCATGGTTTGGATAGCCGTCAGATTATCGAGGGTATCGGTCTAGATCCGCGTATTGGCACACACTATAACAATCCTTCGTTTGGCTATGGCGGCTACTGTCTGCCTAAAGACACCAAGCAGCTGTTGGCGAACTATCATGAAGTGCCGAACAACCTGATCCGCGCGATTGTCGATGCAAATACCACCCGTAAGGATTTTATTGCCGACAGCGTGATCTCCCGCCAGCCAAAAGTCGTGGGGATTCACCGTCTGGTCATGAAAGCGGGTTCCGATAACTTCCGCTCTTCCGCCATTCAGGGGATTATGAAGCGGATAAAAGCTAAAGGGATCGAGGTCATCGTTTTTGAGCCAACTATCAAAGAGGACACCTTCTTTAATTCCCACGTCATTCGTGACCTCGCTGAATTTAAGATCATCAGTGATGTGATCCTCTGCAACAGAATGGCCAGCGAATTAGCTGACGTGGCCGAAAAAGTCTTCACGCGCGATCTGTTTGGTTCGGATTAAGATGCACTAATAAATAAGGGTTTATTCCTTTTTATTCACAATGAACACGGGTAATACTGTCACCCGCTATTGACTGAGAATGCATTTTGAAATTATTTGTTGCTGCAATCGTTAAAAACGAAATGAATGCCCTTCTGGAATGGATTGCTTATCACAGGGTTGTAGGCGTAAGCGGGTTTATTATTGCGGATAACGGCAGTAATGATGGTTCGCGTGCTTTTCTTGACGGACTTGAGAGACTAGGTGTTGTGACCGTAATCGACTTTCCAACTGTCGGAGAACAAAAGCCGCAGTTACCTGCTTATGAACATATTTTACGCAGTTGCAGCCCAGATATCGATTTATTGGCTTTTATTGATGCCGACGAATTCTTAGTGCCACTTGAGCCTGAGCAAAGCATAACAACCAGTCTGAGCAGATGGTTTAGCGACTCCTCAGTAAACGCCGTTGCCATGAACTGGGCGAATTTTGGTTCAAATGGCGAAGTGTTTACTGAGGAAGGGTTGGTGATAGAGCGTTTTACTCAACGCGCACCCAAAAATTTTCATGCTAATCATAATTTTAAAAGTATCGTCAGGCCCAGCATCACTAGTAGATTTAGTAACCCTCACCATGCTGAACTAGACCATGGTCGGTATATCGATGCATCAGGAAATGATCTGATTTTACACCCGAAAAATGGAAAAGGGGTTAGCGCCGAAGTAGTCTGGAGCGGCGTGCGCGTTAACCATTACGTTGTTAAATCGCTTGAAGAGTTTTTACTCGGTAAACACCTCCGCGGTAGTGCCGCTACGGCCAAACGCGTAAAACACAAAGCCTATTTCAAAGCCCACGATCGCAACGACGAAACCTGCCTGCTGGCGGCCGCCCTGGCCCCGAAAGTCAAAGCAGAAATGGCCGCGTTGCAGGCGCAGCTGGATGCCTTGCCAGAAGAAGAGAGTCCGCAGAAGAGCGACTCCTGGCTGGCGACCCGCGTTAAAAAGTTAATCGGCTAATCGACGTTTTTCCCCATATTCGACAGGAGTCAGAAGTGGCCTTCCCCACTTCCGGGTTGTGAATCCCTAATGCATAGCGATTACCACTGGCACCCTCTGGTGCTGCCAGACACCTCTTTATCCCGCGCGGGCTGGTTCCTGATCCAGGGCACCCTGCGTGCCCGCCAGCCGCGGGGTGAAACCCGTCTGCGCTGGCAGTGCAGCCAGGGGCTCTGGCATGAACAAACCCTGCCGATTACCCGTCGTGGCACCCTGCAGGAGCTGGTCTGGCTGCCGGTGGGTGCCTGTCAGGTGGGTCTGCTCGCCAGCAGCGAAGGGACGGAATGCGAACTGAATATTACCCGCTTTGCGCAAGTGTCGGCGGGCAACAGTCTCTGGCGCCGGTTGCGTCGGGTGTGGCCTTTTTATCAGCGCCTGAATGCGCAAAAGCGCAAGCGTCTGGGGCTGTCGTGGCACCTGTGGTTTACCGATTTACAGCAGGCTTACGAGCTGGTTGGCAAGATCCGCGACGACAGGCCGCTGCACGCCTACGAACACTGGCTGGCTAATTTCGATATCGTGCAGCCCGGTGAGCGCCGACTGATCGATCGTCTGCTGACCCGCTGGGGCAACCTGCCCCACGTCTGCCTGCATCTGGTGAACGGCGGCGATGAGGCGGCACGCCAGCGCACGCTGGCCAGCATCGCGGCACTCTGTTATCCGACAACGCATATCACCGTGCTGGAACAGCCGCCTGCCGCAGACAGGCCTGAGGGCGAATGGCAGTGGGCCATCCCCGTGGGGGCTGAACTGGCTCCGGCCGCGTTAGTGTGGCTGGCGCACCAGCTGCGTCAGACCCCGGACGCAAAATGGATCTACGGCGATCACGATCTGCTGGATGAAAAAGGTAAGCGCCACTCGCCGGACTTCAAGCCGGACTGGAACGAAACCCTGCTGCACAGTCAGAACTATATCGGCTGGTGTGGCCTCTGGCGGGAACAGGGCTCTGCCGCCATCCCGCAGGATGGGGCCGACAGCTATCGCGGATGGTTGCAGCTGGCCCACCAGCTCGCCCCGAAGGATATCGCGCATATCCCTGCCCTGCTGATGCACGTTCCGGACAGGCTCCCGCAGCAGGACGGGTATGAAACCTTGGCCAGCCTGCTGCAGGACCTGCCCGTTGGGGTGACGCTGGAGTCGGCTCCGCACGGCATCTGCCGCTGGCGCTGGCCGCTCCCGGCAGAGCTGCCGCGGGTATCGGTGATTATTCCCACCCGCAATGGCCTGGCGCATCTCAGGCCGTGTATTGAAAGCCTGGTGCAGCACACCCGTTATCCAAATATCGAAATCATGGTGATGGATAACCAGAGCGACGCCCCTGAAACCCTGGCCTATTTTGAACATATCACCCAGGCGTACGGGGTCCGGGTTATCGCCTGGGATCGTCCGTTTAACTACTCCGCTATCAACAATGCCGGAGTGCGCGAAGCCACAGGCGAGCTTATCTGCCTGCTCAACAACGACACCGAGGTGATCAACCCGCTGTGGCTGGATGAGATGGTCTCTCACCTGCTGCGTCCGGGCGTCGGGATAGTCGGGGCAAGGCTCTTTTACGGCGATGGCCGGGTGCAGCATGCGGGCGACGCGGTCGGGCCGGGCGGCTGTGCCGATCACTTTCACAGTGGGCTGGCCGCCGATGAACCTGGCTACCAGCGCAGGGCGGTGAGCGCCCAGGAGCTGTCGGCAGTGACGGCGGCCTGTCTGCTCACCCCTCGCCAGCTCTTTTTGTCCCTGAACGGCTTAGATGAAGTGAATCTGCCGGTGGCCTTCAACGACGTGGATTACTGTCTGCGGGTCGGCGAGGCTGGCTGGCGGATCGTCTGGACCCCCTTTGCCGAGCTGTACCACCATGAGTCGGTCTCCCGCGGCAAAGATGTCACGCCAGAACAGCTGGCTCGCTCCCAGGGTGAGCTGCGCTACATGAAAAAACGCTGGGCGCAGCGGCTCCAGCACGATCCCGCATACAATCCCAACCTGAGCTATGACCGACCCGATTTCTCGTTAAGTCATGCTCCTAATGTGGTGCTGCCATGGACGAATTAATCAGAAAGGCACTCTTTAAACCCTACCTGAAGTTGAATAAGCAAAGCAGCGAGACGCAGCCGGAGAGCTGGCCCGAGTGCCGCTCACTGTTGATTTTGCATGAGGGGAATTCACCGACGCTGGCCTATTTTGAAGCGGCAATCAGAAGTCGTTTTCCCGGCACCGTCTGTCAGCTGGTGGATACGTTGACCACGCCGTCTATCGAAGTGGATAAAGGGACCGCCATCGTGGTCATTCGCTTTATCTCCACAGAGTGGCAGCGCGAGATCGTGCGCAATATCGACGATCTCTCCCAGGTGGTCTATTTCATGGATGATGATCTGTTCGATCCATCAGCCTTAACGGCGTTGCCCAAAGCCTACCGGACCAAAATCATCCGGCGCTCTGCGGCGCAGCACCGCTGGCTCACCACCTATTGCGACACCATCTGGGTCTCGACGCCCTGGCTGGCCAACAAATATGCGCACCTGAATCCCGATGTGGTGCCCGCCCAGCCCACGCCGCGGCTGCTGGCCGTCACCCGGCCGGTAAAAATTGCTTATCACGGCTCCAGCTCGCATCAGGCAGAAAAATACTGGCTGCGGGAAGTGGTCGAGGGCGTGCTGAGCCAGTGCCCACAGGCCAGCTTCGAAATTTTTGGCGAGCACGAAATCTATAAGCTTTACCGGGACTTACCGCGTGTGACGGTTTTACACCCGATGAGCTGGCAGAACTATCTGGATTACACTCAGCATCACCGGGTTGATATTGGTCTGGCCCCGTTACTGGAGTCGGAATTTAATATGGCGCGCGGGCCGGTAAAATTTTATGATTTCGTGCGCATGGGCGCGGTGGGGGTTTACAGCAATTGCGCCCCGTACAGCGACTTTATCGAACAAAACGTCAATGGCGTGCTGCTGAACAACGATCCGCAAAAGTGGATCGATACCTTATCGCTGCTGGTTAATTCCGGGCAAAAGCGTCAGGCGCTGGCGAATAATGCGAAGGAATATACGTATTCGTTAATGCATTAACACAGGACAGAGCAGAGACTGCCTTCTGGTGACCATTTCATCCAATAGAAAAAGTAAAAAACGCTTATGAAAATTCTTGTAACCGGTGGAGCCGGTTTTATCGGTTCTGCTGTTGTTCGCCATATCATCCGTGACACTCAGGATGCGGTGATCAACCTTGATAAGCTCACCTATGCGGGCAACCTCGAATCCCTCGCCGACGTGGCCGCAAGCGACCGCTACGCCTTTGAGCAGGTAGATATCTGTAACCGTGCTGAGCTGGACCGGGTCTTTGCCACCCACCAGCCGGATGCGGTGATGCACCTGGCCGCCGAGAGCCACGTGGATCGCTCCATCACCGGCCCGGCCGATTTTATCGAAACCAATATCGTCGGCACCTACACGCTGCTCGAAGCAGCCCGCGCCTACTGGAGCGAGCTGGATGAAACCCGCAAGCAGGCGTTTCGTTTCCACCACATTTCTACCGACGAAGTGTATGGCGATCTGCCGCACCCGGATGAAGTGAGCGCAGGCACTGAGTTACCGCTGTTCACCGAAACCACCCCGTACGCGCCAAGCAGCCCGTACTCGGCGTCGAAAGCCTCCAGCGATCATCTGGTGCGCGCATGGCGTCGTACCTATGGCCTGCCGACCATCGTCACCAACTGCTCCAACAACTACGGCCCGTATCACTTCCCTGAGAAGCTGATCCCGCTGGTGATCCTCAACGCGCTGGACGGCAAGGCGCTGCCAATCTACGGCAAAGGCGATCAGATCCGCGACTGGCTGTACGTCGAAGATCACGCCCGTGCGCTCTACACCGTAGTCACCACTGGCGTGGTGGGCGAGACCTACAACATCGGCGGCCACAACGAGAAGCAGAACCTCGACGTGGTCCACACCATCTGCGACCTGCTCGACGAGATGGTGCCGAAAACCGGCTCCTACCGCGACCAGATCACCTACGTAACTGACCGCCCGGGCCACGACCGTCGCTATGCCATCGATGCCAGCAAAATGAGCCACGAGCTGAACTGGCAGCCGCAGGAGACCTTCGAGTCCGGCATCCGCAAAACCGTGCAGTGGTATCTGGATAACCAGCAGTGGGTCAACAACGTGAAAAGCGGCAGTTATCAGGACTGGATCGCGAAGAACTACCAGGAGCGCAACTGATGCATATTCTGCTGTTCGGCAAAAATGGCCAGGTGGGCTGGGAGCTGCAGCGCGCGCTGCTGCCGCTGGGACGTATTACGGCGGTAGATTTTGACTCTACCGATTACTGCGGTGACTTCAGCAACCCGGAAGGCGTGGCCGAGACCGTGCGTCTGCTGAAGCCGGACGTGATCGTCAACGCCGCCGCCCATACCGCGGTGGATAAAGCCGAGAGCGAGCGTGACTTTGCCGAGCTGCTCAACGCCACCAGCGTTGCCGCCATCGCCAAAGAGGCCGAGGCGCTGGGCGCGTGGCTGGTGCACTACTCCACCGACTACGTCTTCAACGGTAGCGGCGAAAAGCCGTGGGTCGAGACAGACCAGACCGCGCCGCTGAACGTCTACGGCGAAACCAAGCTGGCGGGCGAACAGGCCGCTGCGCTCTGCTCCCGTCATCTGATCTTCCGCACCAGCTGGGTCTATGCCGCTCGCGGCGCTAACTTCGCGAAAACCATGCTGCGTTTTGGTAAAGAGCGCAGCGAGATGTCGGTCATCAACGATCAGTTTGGTGCCCCGACCGGAGCAGAACTGCTGGCCGACTGCACCGCACATGCAATCCGTATCGCGCAGGATAAACCTGACGTGGCCGGGCTTTATCACCTGATCGCTTCCGGCACCACCACCTGGTTCGACTATGCCCAGCGCGTATTCGCCACCGCTCGTGCGGCAGACGTTGAGCTGGCCGTAACCCAGGTGAACGCCGTCCCGACCAGCGCCTTCCCGACCCCGGCAAAACGTCCGCATAACTCACGCCTCGATACCAGCAAGTTCCAGCGCACCTTCGGGATGACGCTGCCGGACTGGACTATCGGCGTGGATCGCATGCTGGCCGAAATTCTCGGGAAGTAAATGCAACCCAGGGTATGCTATGCATGCCTTGTTGTAGGGCGTTTTGCCCTCCCGGAACATGTAACCAAACAGAAGAAATGAAGGATTATGAACAAGCGTAAAGGTATTATTCTGGCCGGTGGGTCAGGGACTCGTCTCTATCCGGTCACCATGGCGGTGAGCAAACAGCTGCTGCCGATCTACGACAAACCGATGATCTACTACCCGCTGAGCACCCTGATGCTGGCAGGTATCCACGATATTCTGATCATCAGCACCCCGCAGGATACGCCGCGCTTTGAGCAACTGCTCGGCGACGGTAGTCAGTGGGGCCTGAACCTGCAGTATAAAGTGCAGCCAAGCCCGGACGGTCTGGCTCAGGCCTTTATCCTCGGTGAAGAGTTCATCGGCAGCGACGACTGCGCGCTGGTGCTGGGGGACAACATCTTCTACGGTCACGATCTGCAGAAACAGCTGGAAGCCGCCGCGGCGAAACCTGCGGGCGCCACCGTCTTTGCCTATCATGTACATGATCCTGAGCGTTATGGCGTGGTGGAGTTTGACCATGCAGGTACCGCGATCTCCCTGGAAGAGAAGCCGCTGGAACCGAAGAGCAACTATGCGGTAACCGGCCTCTACTTCTACGACAACCGCGTGGTTGAGATTGCCAAGAGCCTGAAACCGTCGCCGCGCGGCGAGCTGGAAATCACCGACGTGAACCGCATCTACCTTGAGCAGGGCGATCTGTCAGTTGCCATGATGGGCCGTGGTTATGCCTGGCTTGATACCGGCACCCATGAAAGCCTGATTGAGGCCAGCAACTTCATCCAGACCATCGAAACCCGTCAGGGGCTGAAAGTGGCCTGTCCTGAAGAGATTGCCTACCGTCTGAAGTTTATCGATGCCGACCAGGTGCGCAAATTAGCCGCGCCGCTGGCGAAGAATGCGTACGGGCAATATCTGCTGAAAATGCTCAAGTAGTCATCATCAACTCCTGGGGCGTGAAGCCCCATTTATGAATCAGGCTGTCATCATGAACGTAATTCAGACCGCAATTCCCGACGTATTTATCTTTGAGCCAAAAGTGTTTGGCGATGACCGTGGTTTCTTCTTTGAAAGCTTTAACCACCAGCAGTTCGAAGCCGCCATTGGCCGCAGCGTAAACTTCGTCCAGGACAATCATTCCAAATCCTCAAAGGGCGTGTTACGTGGCCTGCACTACCAGCTGGCGCCACATGCGCAGGGCAAACTGGTCCGTTGCGTAGCCGGTGAAGTATTCGACGTGGCGGTGGATATCCGCCAATACTCCCCGACCTTCGGTCAGTGGGTGGGCGTGCATCTGTCGGGCGAGAACAAGCGTCAGCTGTGGATCCCGGAAGGTTTCGCCCACGGCTTTATGACCCTGAGCGACACCGCAGAATTCCTGTACAAAACCACCAACTACTATGCGCCGGAGAGCGACCGCGGCATCCGCTGGAACGATGAGACCATTGGAATTACATGGCCAGAAATCGACAGCGAGATCCTCACCTCCGCCAAAGACAGCGTTGCCAAATCCTTCCCTGACGCAGAGTACTTCTGAGTCTCACGCCCCGCAGTGACGCGGGGCGTTTTCTGATGCACAGAGCGCACATGAAATTTTACACAGGTTCAGCCGGGATCCTGGCCCGAAAAGCACAGCTCGAGCCGATGCTTGGCCGCCCGCTACACGCCTTTAAAACGGGCATGCGGCTGGCGCAGGACGACGTGCTGGTCGGCTGGGGCCAGAAAGCCAATACCCGACAGATCAAACAGAAAGCCCATGATCTCGGCCTGCCATACTGGCAGCTGGAAGATGGCTTTATCGGGTATATTGGCCACCCCGCCAAAGGGGGCAAAGCCGTCTCCCTGATCGCCGATCCTGTGGGCATTTACTACGACGCTCGCCAGCCGAGCCGCCTTGAGCAGCTGATCGCCACGCCGTGTGATACCCGAATGCTGGCACGCGCCGACGCGCTCATCTCTGAACTGCTGCGCCTGGGCATCACCAAGTACAACTGTTATGCCGCCGACAGCGGCCTGCCCGACGCGCTGGCTGCCCGTCTGCACAACGACACCCGCCCTAAGGTGCTGCTGATCGACCAGGTGGCAGGGGATCTCTCCATCCCCGGTGCGCTCGCCAGCGAGGCCGATTTTATTGAGATGGTCGCGGCGGCGCGGCGTAATCACCCTGACGCCCGCCTGCTGCTGCGCACCCATCCGGATACCCGGCTGGGCAAGAAGCGCGGCGTGCTGGCGCAGATGCAGCTGGACGACGTGGAGCGGGTCACTGAGCACTGCCATCCCCATGCCCTGCTGAATGAGGTGGAGGCGGTCTACACCGTCTCCTCGCAGATGGGGTTTGAAGCCCTGCTGCTGGGCAAAGCGGTGTACTGCTTCGGCATGCCGTTCTACGCCGGCTGGGGGCTGACCCACGACAGCAAACAGTGTGAACGTCGTCAGGCCCAAATTAGCCTGCCGCAGCTGGTGGCGGCGGCGTTAATCCTCTATCCCCGCTATCTGGATCCGGTCCTGGGCCAGCGTTGCGAAGTGGAGCAGGTGCTGGAGGTCATAGCGGGTCAGCTGAACCCGGCTCCGCGCTATCGCCGTCTCTATATGGTGGGCTTCTCGCTGTGGAAGCGTGCCTTTATGCACGCCTTCTGTCAGCCGCTGGCCACGGAGCTACGCTTCGTGCGCACTCCCCCTGCACAGCTGGCCGCCGACGAGCAGGTGCTGGTCTGGGGCAGCCGTTATCCTGAGCTGGCAAACCCGATCCGGGTGGAAGATGGCTTTATCCGCTCCCGGGGGCTGGGCTCGAACCTGTGCCGCCCCTCTTCGCTCTCCATCGACCCGGTGGGGATCTACTTTGACAGCCGCCGTCCGAGCGGGCTGGAGCAGTTGCTTAATGAGCAGCCGCTCAGCGAGCAGGCGCTGGCGCGCGGTGCGGCGCTGGTGGATCTGCTCCGCCAGCATGGGGTCAGTAAATATAACGTTGGCACCGTCCAGCCCTTTACGCCGCCCGGCGATGGACGTTCGCTGGTGCTGGTGGTGGGCCAGGTCGATGGCGATGCCTCGATCCTCACCGGCAGCCCGGTGATCCGCAGCAACGAGCAGCTGCTGTGGGCGGTGCGCGCTGCCCGGCCCGAGGCGCATATCCTGTTTAAACCGCACCCGGACGTGGTGGCGGGCAACCGGGCCGGTGCCATCTCGGCCGAATGCCTGGCGAGCTGCGTGGACAGCCAGGTGCTGGATCTCGGCCTGACCAGCCTCTATCCCCATGTCGACGAGCTGCACACCATGACCTCCCTCAGCGGGTTCGAAGCGCTGGTGCAGGGGGTGAAGGTTACCACCTGGGGCCAGCCGTTCTACAGCGGCTGGGGGCTGACCGAAGATATCCACCCTGCTGAGCGCCGTCAGCGTACCCTGCCGCTGGCCGCGCTGGTCTACCTGACGCTGGTGGCCTACCCGCGTTATATCGACTGGCAGAGCGGCCTGTGGATGAGTCCGGAGCAGCTGATCCGTCAGCTGGCGGTGCAGGGAAACTCCACATCGCAGAAGGCCAGCCGCTGGCAACGCTGGCAGCTCAAGCTGAGCTATCTCGCGCAGACACTTCGCTAGCGAACTATTTATCCTGATTTATTAAAGAAAAGCGGTCATCAAGCCGTTACACACTGTTCATCAACGGACCGATCTGGGAAAAATAATGGAAGAGCAAGCTATCCGCCATCTGCTGAATGGCCGTCGATATCTGTTACTACAAGGACCGATGGGCCCCTGCTTTTCACGTCTGGCAAGCTGGTTGCAGAGCAGCCACCGTGAAGTGAAGCAGGTCTGCTTTAATGCCGGGGACTCATGGTATGCCGCGAAAGAGACCGCGCTGCACTACACCGGCTCAGTGAAGAATTTTGCCTTCTGGCTGCGCGAGTTACACAAAACCTACCCCTTCGACACCATCGTCTGTTTTGGTGACTGCCGGCCGATGCACATCGAAGCGAAGAAGTGGGCCCGCAGCAAATCCATCGATTTCCTGGCGTTTGAAGAGGGCTATTTCCGCCCGTTCTACATCACCCTGGAAAAAGGGGGCGTGAACGCCTTCTCGTCGATGCCCATCGATGCGAAGTACTATCGCGAGCAGCCGCTGCCGGAGGTAAAAAACCCGACGCCGTGGAAGCCGAGCTCCTTTAACCGTGCCGCCCATGCCATGCTCTACTATGCGGCGGGCTGGTTTGGCCGCCATCGCTACCGGGGCTACCGTCACCACAAGTCGTTCTCCCCGTGGTACGAGATGCAGTGCTGGTTCCGCGCCGGTCGCCGTAAGCTGTGGTACCGCTGGCAGCAGCGCAACATGTTGAGCCATATCACCGGCACGCTGGATAACGAATACTACCTGGCGATTTTGCAGGTCTATAACGACAGCCAGATTATTCACCATAGCCCGTATAAAGACGTGCGTGACTATATCGAAACCGTGATCCGCTCCTTTGCCCGCCATGCGTCGAAAGAGCGCCATCTGGTGTTCAAGCACCACCCGATGGATCGTGGTCACCGCTATTACGGCACCCTGATCAACAAGCTGACCGAGAAGTACGGCATTACGGGCCGGGTGATCTACGTCCACGATCTCTCCCTGCCCGCTCTGCTGACCCACACCCGGGGGGTGATCACCGTCAACAGCACCGCAGGCCTGTCGGCGTTGATCCATAACAAACCGCTCAAGGTGATGGGCAAAGCGCTGTACGACATCGAAGGGTTAACCTGGCAGGGGCCGCTGAACCAGTTCTGGCAGGCGAATTTCGCCCCGGATAAAAAGTTGTTCCAGCGTTTTCGTACTCATCTGCTCTATCACACGCAGATCAACGCCGTCTTTTACGGCAAGTCCGACTGGCTCAACATTCCGACAGAAGTCCCTCTGACGACACCGCTTGCCGATTCCGAACTCGAACGATAATTCCTCCCCACGCCGGGGAATTTGCCCCGGCGGATCCGATCTATCCCCCGCTTTTATCCCTTCGTTGCAAAAATCCCTAATGTTTATCCCGAAACTGGCCGTTATAACCTAAGACAAATTTTTATGCCCAATTCTGTACTGACATATTTTGTCAGCCGCACCGGCATAATTCACAGCAATGGTTTAAATAACGGGAAGCTAATATGACAATTCCGACCAGGAGTCGCTCGGCTGAAAGGTTGGTTGATATTCTGCTGGAGCTTCATTTACACGGCGTGGTTACCCGCCAGGCATTGATGCATAAATTTAATATTACTGAGCGCACGGTCTATCGCGATCTGAATGCACTTTCGCCCATTGTGGAACGCTGCGGAGACGGGCAGTACCGGCTTATTCATACCCGCCCGGGTCAGTCAGGTCCGGGGCTGCATCATGTCATTGCTAACTTTCTGAATGTGGATGATTTTTTCCCGGCAACGGGCCGAGAGTTCTGGGACAAGCTGGAGTCACGGGTCGAGGAAAACCATATTATGATCCTCGGCAACGATGCCGAGCGCACGGGACCCAAAGATATTCACGGCCTGTTAGCAGCCTTTGAAAAGGCGATTAAGGGTCAGCAGGTTTGCCAGATCCTGTATAAAGGAAAGTCCCGAAAGATTAATCCTTATAAAGTAATTAACAAAAAGAACATATGGTATTTACAAGCCACCGAAGAAAAACGTTTGAAATCGTTTTCTTTGAGCCTGATCCAGTGGCTGGATATTCGTAGCGAAACCTTCACGCCGGATAATGACACCCTGGACCTGCTGGAAAAAAACCTCGATCCCTGGGTCAGCGAAGAGACGTTTGAGGTAGACGTATTTATTCCCACCAGCATTGCGCACTATTTTACGCGCCGCGATCTGCTCCCTGGCCAGCAAATTCTGGCGCAAGAGCGCCAGGGGATCACCCTGCGCTGCCATGCCGCACATGAGAACCAGATCCTGCCGCTGCTCTTCTACTGGCTGCCCAACATTCAGGTGCTGGAACCGGCCTGGCTTAAGCAGAAATTTGTCGGCACCTTAGAAAACTATCTGGCCAGCGCGGAGTGAACCGCGCCTGACGGCGTGATCCCCTTCACACTATTTCCCCCTGCGACGGCGAGCCTGAACCACTCGCCCTCGCCTTTGACCGCTCATCCCGCCATACAACCACTCACCGATTTACCTTCCTTTACGCACGTAAGGCTCTGGCAAGATCGCCTCAGCATTACTCAACATCTCTCACAGCGAACCCTGACCCTTTTTTTCATCTAAAAAACCAGGTTTTATTATGGACACTAAAAAACTACTTAAGCACATACCCTGGCTGCTGCTCGGGATCCTCGGTGCCTGTTGCCTTGCCGTCGTAGCCCTGCGCCGCGGCGAGCACATCAGCGCCCTGTGGATCGTGGCAGCCTCGGTATCGGTCTATCTGGTGGCGTACCGCTACTACAGTCTCTATATCGCGCAGAAGGTCATGAAGCTCGACCCGACGCGTGCCACTCCGGCGGTCATCAACAATGACGGCCTGAACTACGTGCCAACCAACCGCTACGTGCTGTTTGGTCACCACTTTGCCGCTATTGCAGGCGCGGGCCCGCTGGTCGGCCCGGTGCTGGCCGCACAGATGGGCTACCTGCCGGGTACCCTGTGGCTGCTCGCCGGCGTGGTGCTGGCGGGTGCGGTGCAGGACTTTATGGTGCTGTTTATCTCTTCCCGCCGTAACGGCGCGTCTCTCGGTGAGATGATCAAAGAAGAGATGGGCCGCGTGCCAGGCACCATCGCCCTGTTCGGCTGCTTCCTGATTATGATCATCATCCTCGCGGTGCTGGCCCTGATCGTGGTGAAAGCCCTGGCCGAAAGCCCGTGGGGCGTGTTCACCGTCTGCTCCACCGTACCGATTGCACTGTTCATGGGGATCTACATGCGATTCCTGCGTCCAGGTCGCGTGGGTGAGGTGTCGGTGATCGGGATTGTGCTGCTGGTGGCCTCCATTTACTTCGGCGGCGTGATTGCGCACGACCCGTACTGGGGCCCGGCGCTGACCTTCAAAGACACCACCATCACCTTCGTGCTGGTTGGCTATGCCTTTGTCTCTGCCCTGCTGCCGGTATGGCTGATTCTGGCCCCGCGTGACTACCTGGCGACCTTCCTGAAAATCGGCGTAATCGTCGGGCTGGCGATCGGCATCGTGATCATCAACCCTGAGCTGAAAATGCCTGCGGTGACCCAGTACATTGACGGTACCGGCCCACTGTGGAAAGGCGCCCTGTTCCCGTTCCTGTTTATTACCATCGCCTGTGGCGCGGTCTCTGGCTTCCATGCCCTGATTGCCTCCGGCACCACGCCGAAGCTGCTGGCGAACGAGAACGACGCTCGCCTGATCGGTTATGGCGCGATGCTGATGGAGTCCTTCGTGGCGATCATGGCCCTGGTGGCCGCGTCCATCATCGAGCCGGGTCTCTACTTCGCGATGAACACCCCGCCAGCCGGTCTGGGCATTACCATGCCGAACCTGCATGAGATGGGCGGTGAAAACACGGCGCTGATCATGGCGCAGCTGAAAGACGCCAGCGCTCACGCGGCGGCAACCGTCAGCTCCTGGGGCTTCGTGATCTCTCCTGAGCAGATCATGCAGACCGCGAAAGACATCGGTGAACCGTCGGTGCTGAACCGTGCCGGTGGCGCACCAACCCTGGCGGTGGGTATCGCCCACGTATTCCACAAAGTGCTGCCATGGGCGGACATGGGCTTCTGGTACCACTTCGGTATTCTGTTCGAAGCGCTGTTCATCCTTACCGCGCTGGACGCCGGTACCCGTGCAGGCCGCTTTATGCTGCAGGATCTGCTGGGTAACTTCGTACCGTTCCTGAAGAAAACCGACTCTCTGGTTGCAGGGATTCTGGGTACCGCGGGCTGCGTAGGGCTGTGGGGCTACCTGCTGTATCAGGGCGTGGTCGACCCACTGGGCGGCGTGAAGAGCCTGTGGCCGCTGTTCGGGATCTCTAACCAGATGCTGGCAGCTGTAGCCCTGGTGCTCGGTACCGTGGTGCTGGTGAAGATGAAGCGTACCAAATACATCTGGGTGACCGTGGTCCCGGCTCTGTGGCTGCTGCTCTGCACCACCTGGGCGCTGGGTCTGAAACTGTTCAGCACCAATCCACAGCTGGAAGGCTTCTTCTTTATGGCTAACCAGTACAAAGAGAAGATTGCGGCAGGCGACGAGCTGACGGCGCAGCAGATTGCCAACATGAACCATATCGTGGTGAACAACTACACCAACGCGGGTCTGAGCATTCTGTTCCTGGTGGTGGTGTACAGCATCATCTTCTATGGCATCAAAACCTGGATGAAGGTGCGTAACGCCGACGACCGTACGGACAAAGAGACCCCGTATGTGCCGGTGCCGGAAGGCGGTGTGAAGACCTCTTCACACCATTAATTAAGCCCTGTACCTGTAGGCCCGGTAAGCGTAGCGCCACCGGGCTTTTTCTATCTGGATGAGACAATGTTTGGTAACTTAGGCGAAGCTAAAAAATACCTCGGTCAGGCGGCGAAAATGCTGATTGGCATCCCGGACTATGACAACTACGTTGAACATATGAAGACCAACCATCCGGATAAGCCGTACATGACCTACAACGAATTCTTCCGCGAGCGTCAGGAAGCGCGCTACGGCGGAGGAGGAGAAGGCGGCGTACGCTGCTGCTAAAGGAGAGACCATGACACCGATTGCCGTTACCCTACTCACCGGTTTTCTCGGCGCGGGCAAAACCACCCTGCTGCGCCACATCCTCAACGAACAACACGGCTTTAAAATCGCGGTTATCGAAAACGAGTTCGGGGAAGTCTCCGTTGATGACCAGCTGATTGGCGATCGCGCCACTCAGATCAAAACCCTGACCAACGGATGCATCTGCTGCACCCGCTCAAATGAACTCGAAGATGCCCTGCTCGACCTGCTCGACAGCCGCGATCGGGGTGAGATCGACTTCGACCGCCTGGTGATTGAGTGCACCGGCATGGCCGACCCCGGCCCGATCATCCAGACCTTCTTCTCCCACGAGATCCTCTGCCAGCGCTATCTGCTGGACGGCGTGATCGCCCTGGTCGACGCGGTGCACGCCGACGACCAGATGAACCAGTTCACCATCGCCCAGTCGCAGGTGGGCTACGCCGACCGCATCCTGCTGACCAAAACCGACGTGGCGGGTGAGAGCGAAAAACTGCGCGAGCGCCTGACGCGTATCAACGCCCGTGCGCCAATTTACACCGTGACCTTTGGCGATATCGATCTCGCCCAGCTGTTCAACACCAACGGCTTTATGCTGGAAGAGAACGTCACCGCTAAACCGCGCTTCCACTTTATGGCCGACAAGCAGAACGATGTCTCCTCTATCGTGGTCGAGCTGGATTATCCGGTAGATATCAGCGACGTCTCCCGGGTGATGGAGAACCTACTCCTGTCGTTTGCCGACAAACTGCTGCGCTACAAAGGGATGCTGTGGATCGACGGCGAACCGAACCGCCTGCTGTTCCAGGGCGTACAGCGGCTCTACAGCGCCGACTGGGACCGCCCATGGGGCGAGGAAACGCCGCACAGCGTGATGGTGTTTATCGGGATTGAACTGCCCGAAGAGGAGATCCGCGCGGGATTTGCTGAATTGAAGAAATAACAGCTGCACTCCCTTTTTTCACCGAAAGGGAGTGTAAATAAAGGTTAGAAACTGTAAAACTCAAAACGGCTTGCGTAAGTAAACTCATCTTCATTGTTTCGCCGCGCCCGCTTATCTGTGCGCTATTCAGCGTCTGTTTAGGGAACAAACTAAATCGATCTTAAACACGCTTAAATCAAAGATTGACCCCGCAACAAAGTCACCATTCCGCAACAATAGCACTGAAATAAATTCACACAATCAGCATAAAAACCCGACCCCGATCACATTTGCAGTCGTAAACGTCGCTTGTTAAGGTGCCCTCAGATTAATTTGATGACGAGGCATAAAACATGAAAAAGCTTAATATCCTTCTCCTTTCTGCGCTGACTGCTGTATCAGGTTCTGCTCTGGCCATGGGCGGCAGCATTGAACAGGGTAAAAACTTCACCAACCTGAATCTGGAAATGGGTAAATCCTCTTCCGGCCTGTATGCCGAAAGCAACTGGCTGAAAAATACCGATGACGGCACCCAGACCGGTGGCGTTGGCGCAGGCTACAACTTCGAAGTCGGCCCAGTGATGCTGAATGCCGGTGCCAAAGCGATCTACATCGGCCCGAAAAAAGGCGATAACGGCGTGGCATTCCCGGTCGGTGGCGGCGTGAACGTGGCGCTGACGGACAGCATCAACGTGTTCGGTGAAGGCTACGTGGCACCAGACGGCCTGAACAACAGCGTTAAAAACTACGTTGAAGCGAACGGCGGCGTAAGCTGGACGCCAGTTAAACCTGTTACGCTGAAAGTGGGTTACCGCCACGTGAGCGTTGACGGCAAAGACGGTCGTCCAAACCACACCCTGATTGACGGCGCCTATGTTGGCGGCGGCGTAAGCTTCTAACCTAAAAAACTGCCGGGTGACGCTGCGCTTACCCGGCCTGGAACACCGTAGGCCCGTGCAAGCGCAGCGCCGCCGGGCAAAACGGCCCCCACTCTTACCGCTGCACCTGCAATATCTCCTGCGACTCCTGGTGCGCCGCCACTTCCTGCGGGGTTAACCACAGCGCTTTACGCCCGAAGGTTTCATACAGTTTCTGCTGATCGCGATAATGCTTATCCGGCGTACCGTCCGGGGCGATAAAACCGCTCTGTCCGGGTGCCATCACGTCCCACGCCAGCACCGGTGCTTCCTGCGATGTCGGCGAGAACACAATCATGTCGTTTTCCGTGCCACGGTTCTGGTATTCCGCCTGATGCACGGCCTCTTCCGGCGCCGCCTGCGGCACGCCAAAGAAGTTATTCGCGCGGAAGGTCAACGCCATCGCCGGGGTTTTCCACTGCGCCATATCGTTGCCGTACTGCTGCGACAGCGTCTGCCAGGTCTCCTGCAGCGCGGCAAGGATCACCTCCTGCTGCGGCTTGCCGCCAAACAGATCAACGGCCTGCGGGATCGCGGACTTCTCCCCCTGTAAGGCTTCATACAGCAGTTTCGCCCCCACGCTGATATTCAACGATCCGGTCGGCCCGTCCTGCGTGGTTTCGTAGCCGCTGGCGCTATACCATTTATCGAACGGCTGCGGTACTGCTGCTGCCACGGTCTGTTTCAGCATGCTGGTCAGCCAGACGTTTAAAATTGCCGAGCCCGGCTGTTGCAGGGTTTTGCCATCATCATTGAGATGATTCACGCCATCCCAGTCGCTGAGCGATTTCACCAGCTGCTGGCGTGGGTCGCTGGCAGGCAGCTGCGCTGTCGCGTTTTGCAGAGCAGGTAAAAACAGGCGACGGGTCAGGTCCTGACGGCTGGTCTGCCGAATCAGATCCCAGGCCTGCTCATAGGTGAAGGTCGGTTGTTTATCGATAAGCTGACTAATCTCGGTAACGCGATCTGCCCCGCCCCATAAAAAGGCAAACAGATCCGAGGCCGGATAGCCCTGCTGGGGTGAGTTGTTCCAGTTGGCGATATAGCCCGATTTCGGGTTGTAGACCTTAGGATTGAGATCAAACGGCAGCAGACCCTGCCAGTCCCACTTCCCGGTACCCGGCACCGGCAGACGCGGATCGTGTCCCGGCTGACGCTGCGGATAAGCCCCGCCATGCACATAGCCGATGTTGCCGTCGATATCGGCGTAATACCAGTTGATGGTCAGCGCCTGCTTTGCCGCCTGCTGCGTCCACGCCTGCCAGTTTTTGGCCTTCATCTGATGGGTCCATGCCAGCAGGGATGCCACCTCTTTGCCATCCCAGGCGCGCGCTTTGGCGTAGGCCGTTTGCGTGGCCGGGTCGGTTTTGATCACGTTGCCATGCAGGGTGCGATAAACGGTGAAGGTCTCAGGCTGCCCGTCTTTGACGGCAATTTTCTCTTCGCGGCTGAGCATCTTGATCCACTCGCCGTTATGCAGGTAGTGCCCAGGTTTATCAGCGGAGAGCTGTTCCGCAAAAATGTCGACATCATCGCCGAATCCGGCAGTTGAACCCCAGGAAATGGTGCCATTATGGCCGAATACCAGCCCCGGATAGGCGAACGGCGTATTGCCGGTGACATCATAACCCGCGCCATGCAGCCCAATGCCGTAGGTATAGGCTGGCGCATACCAGCCGAACTGCGGGCCATTGACCATGATCGCTTTGGCGTCCTGCGTTTTTCCTTTGCCCAGTACCCACATATTGCTGGTAGTGGGATAGCCCGCCAGGCCATTAGCCCCGCCGTGGACAAACTGCGCCATGATGGTCTCGCGGTTCTGCGCCGAGGTCAGCGCCATTAACCCGCCATCATCGCCCTTTGCAGGCCGATCCAACATTGGCGGCGACATATCGTAACGCGGCAGCAGGGCGGTGGTTTGCGTGGTGGTGAGGTCAAATTTAACCGGGTACTGACTCTCCTGCGGGGCGATAGTGGTCGGCGCCGCCGGGTTTACCAGCCATTTCAGCTGGTTAAAGACTGCCATCCCTTTGTCGCCGTACTTATCTTTTAGCGCGGTCAGCAGGGCAAGGTTATCGATTTCACTGGTGGCGTCTGAAAAACGGTTTGCCATGGTGCCGACAAACACCATCGCTACATCAAAGGCTTCCCAGTGTTTCGGCGTGAAGCCAAAGGTCGTGAACTGCTTCGGCAGGAGTTTGTCAGGGTCGCTGTTTACCCGATCGATCCAGGCGTTCATCCCGTCGGCATAGCCCTGCAGAATGGCTTTATCATCTGCGCTGAGCGCATCGATTTGCGCCCGGATCGAATCCGGCCAGTAGTTCTGGCGGATATCCTTATCGAATTTAACAAAGGTACTACCGAGCACTTCCGCCACCTGACCCTGGGTGCTGCGCCGCGCCATCTCCATCTGGAACAGGCGATCCTGCGCCACGACATAGCCGTAGCCATAAAACAGACGGTAAGTATCATCGGCGTAGATATGGGGCATACCGTACTCATCACGTACGATTTTTACTGCGGTAGAGGCGCTTTCCGCCTGCGTTGTCAGGGTCCATGAACAGGCCAGGGAAGCCATAATACAGTTCACGATCATACGATTTCTGTTTATCATTGTATCCTCTTGCAGGTGTATGATTAGCGAATTCATACTAGCAACAGGTCAATGTATAGCCAGAACAGCGGGATAGTTTCTCTACGAACTGTGAGGGCGCTAGCTAATTTATGACACAAATATAATACTGAATCACATTTATTTGAATCATTTACAAGCGACTACTGATTGTTCCCTCTCCCCAATGGGGAGAGGGTCAGGATGAAGGGAAAATAGCTATCGGCGAATAACCACCAGCTTCTGGTTCACAAACTCTTTAATCCCCAGATCCGACAGCTCACGCCCGTAACCGGAGCGCTTCACGCCGCCAAACGGCAGCTCTGCAGCGGTATCGGTGAGCCAGTTGATCCACACCATCCCGGTCTCGATTTTCGAGGCCATCTTTTTGGCGCGATCGATATCTTTACTGAACACCGCGCCGCCCAGGCCGTAGTGTGAATCATTGGCGAGCTTCACCGCCTCGTCATCGTTTTTCACCACGTAGATCTGCGCTACCGGGCCGAAGAACTCTTCGAAATAGGCGGGGTTATCCCGGGTGATATTGGTCAGGATAGTCGGCTCAAAGAAGCTGCCTTCGCGCTGGACCGGTTTGCCGCCGTAATGCAGCGTCGCGCCATTCTTCACCGCCTCGTCCACCTGTTTCGTCAGGGTCTCCAGCGCATCTTTTGAGGACAGCGGCCCCAGCCGGGTGCTCTCGTCCAGCGGATCGCCGATCTTGATGTTGCGGAATGCCTCGGTGTATTTCTCGAGGAACTGCTCGGCCACTTTCTCATGCAGGATAAAGCGCTTGGCGGCGGTACAAACCTGTCCGGCATTGGCGAGGCGCGCGTTGACGCCGATCTTCACCGCCTTCTCCAGATCCGCATCGTCCAGCGCCACGAACACGTCGTTGCCGCCCAGTTCGAGGGTTGATTTCTTAATGTGCTTCGCCGCCTGCGCTGCCACTATGCTACCGGCCTTCTCGGACCCGGTCAGGGCCGCACCCTGCACGCGATCGTCGGCGATGATAGTTGCCACCTGATCTGAAGAGATAAACAGGTTAGTCCATGCCCCGTCCGGCGCACCGGCTTCGCGCACCAGATGGGCGAAAGTCTCGGCACAGTGCGGAACGATGCTCGCATGTTTGGCGATCACCGGGTTACCCGCAGCCAGGTTCGGGGCCAGGACGCGCATCAACTGGTAATAAGGGAAGTTCCACGGCTCGACGGCCATCACCACGCCAATCGGGTGATGCTCGACCCACGCCTCGCCCATCTCAGACGGGTATTTCACCGGGGCGAGAAATTGCTTCGCGTTATCCGCGTAGTAGCGGGCGATCTGCGCGCAGAGTTTCACTTCGCCACGGCTCTGAGCGATGAGTTTACCCATTTCCACACTGGCGATTTTCGCCAGCTCTTCGGTACGGGAATCAATCAGATCCGCCAGCTTATGCAGCACCGCCAGGCGTTTATCGATGCTGCCCTTCGACCATTCGGAGTGGTAGAGCGCATCAGCGGTGCTCAGTGCCGCTTCGACATCAGCATCGGTATGAGAAGGATATTCTTTGATGAGTTTGTTGTTGGCAGGATTCACTGTCTGATAGGCCATTGTTGCCTCCTTTTTTACCGCGTTGGGTATTAAGGGTAGTCAAAATAGCTGGGTTTGCAGGTAAAGTTAGGTATACATGGCGCGCCACCCGGCGGGTGGCGCGGGACATTATTGCTTCAGTCATGCGACGCAGCGTTCGTTCCAGCTGTCTTTGAAGACAATATTTCCGTCGACATACTTCCACTGAATAGACTCGTAGCGAAGCTCAATATTTTCTAAATGGGTCCCTGTTCCCGAGCCAGGATGAAGGCTAGGCGTAATTCCTGTGATTTTTACATTCTCCATATAGATATTAAAATATTCAACTTCTCTTCCCGAATCTACTATTTGATACATTTTAATTTCTGCGGATTTAAGAGTGTAGCCGCGACTAATCGCGCGATATAAAAGTGGCGTTACGCGGTCAAACTCTTTTTGTATTAAAATTGGCGTATGAATTCGTGTACCAGTTAATTTTCCCGTATTAGAGTCTGTCGGGATAGTCATATGATGTGACAATGATTGTATCTCGATGGATCCCGCACGACCCAACACGCACCATCCTCCCACGACAGGAGATCCATTTTCATCTGTCAACCATAAGTAAGCTGGATTAGACATATTATTTCCCTATTATCTGTTTTTGTTTCTATCACGGTAGTTTTCTAAAAATCCAACAATTTTTGAACATATGTAGAATACTATCAACCATAAAACTATATAAACGAACTTCATTGGCCACACGACAGGCAACATAAGGCAAACTATAAAGCCACCTACAAACAGTACGGATTCGAAGAAACTCCAGGTGTGAACCGTCACTAATATTAACGCATTTAAAACATGCTTATACATAAACGAGAGAGAGTTTTTATTTGGCATTTAATTTACTCTCAACGATTTCTATTACTTTATTAAAATAAGGCTGCCCAAGTTGGTTTGCTATATGAACCGCTTCCACAAAGGGTTTTACAGCGGGTTCAAAAAGAAAATATGTCAGATCATAATCATGCGGACGAAGTAGCTCATATATTTCAGGGGCCTTAATAGCAAGCTCTTCAGAAACGCTAATGGAACGTTCAGCCATCCCGCCAACAAGCAACACCATCGTGACTCTGCCGATCCAGTTATTAGCTGTCTTTGCACCAATGAAGGATACACGTGTAAGGACAGCCGCCCCTATTGTTGAAATAATTTTAGCGGTAATTAAGCGACCTGCAATGGATGAAACAACACTGCGATAAACACTATCTTGTTGACTTATAGTGAGGTATTTATCGAACTTTTCAAATATTTTTTCAACCGCATTTGTGATGTGGTCATAATTTAAAATATCGTTATGAATTGCCTCTGCCATACGGATTCGCTGAGTTTGATGGGCAAAACGTGAATCCGTATTGAAATAGCCTCTAGCAAGATACCCTAAATCAAGCGGAACGGTAAGTGCCCCATTTATTAATCCAGGAATAACACCCGGTGATACGATTATATCATAAATCCTGTTAGCAACTTTTTTCACATCATCCGTAGCTATATTTCCTACGAAAATAGCGGTATCGACCATGATATCCCTCCCCTGTTTATTACTCCTTATGCTTTATATCATCCCAGTGGCGATGTGGACACAATTATTACATGGCGAAAATATACATTCATAAAATTTATTATTGTTATGCTTTATATAAAAAGGGTATATTGAGTGCGCAACCAACAGGATGGTAAGGGTTATTTTAAATCAATAAAATTTTCCGCGAACCGCATCACTCCACTGTTCATCGGTAGTTTCTGCAATGTCGCTATAATCGATTTTGTTATCAGAATTTTCTGCCAAGGCCAATAATTCATTAGTATGCAGCGTAATATGTAGTGGCATTTCATCGCGTTTGAGCCTCGCTACTTCATGATTTTTTATGTCCATATGAGTTAACGTACTCCTGTAGCATTAAGATTAATCACCGGGATAACCAGATTTTCCTGAGCGTAAAACATCGTGAGATTACTGAAAGAATAAATACGCCCTGATAACTTAACGTTGACGGTATTACCGTAGCCGCTAATTATGGCGCTACCATTATCTGAAACGAGAAAAGGCTCCCTTTTCCTGAGTTGCTCTATGGTCTGATTTTTATCATCCAGGTAATAGCGATAAATATCAGGTACAGTTGCTCCCCCCCCATACTGCGTGACGTAAAGCGTCACGTTTTCTGAAATCGCCTTTTGCATCACTAAACGATCGTCGCTTCGGCTCTTCATGAAGTATTCATAAGAAAAATAGCCTGCAACGATAATAAGTAACAGGATGGTGGTCAGCCGATGTAACCATTTAATAGCCGTGCTGACGTGCATAATTTATTCCCTGTTTAATCCAAAACTGATCGCGCGGGTCGTCACCATAAGGAAATTTACCATGCCATGCACCCCACTGCGGGCGTGATGTTTGCGCATGCGATTGTGCGAAGCCTGCCCCCATATAAAGCGTTTTCTCAGGTATACCCGCGGCAAATCCTGTTGCACCATAATTAAAATTGCCAAAATTTGCCAGTTTTCTGTCTTGCTGTTTGTAATCCCAGGGCCCACGATTCCGGACTTTTTGATAGAACCAGTAATAAGTTTGCGGCAAAGCCATATTTCTCGACATTCCATTTATACGCGCCTCGCGCATATTCTTATGAATGAGATCCAAACCCTCTTTGGGTAAAAATGGTATAACGGCCATATATTCATTCCTTTGATAATTTCACCTATAAGTCCATATGCGTCGTCGCTATTTTATTTAACCCTGAACTTTATACCACTATTCTTATCACATAACGACCTCTCCCAAATTATCCCAGGCGACACCTTTCTCCGCTCATGCTATAAGCACCTAAACCCTTTCAGGTACTCGCCATGACCCACACGCGCCACGTTAATCAGACCTTCCTTCGCCAGCCCGGCGTGGAATTACGCAGCACCTGGCAAAGCACGCAAGCCTATAAGCGTCACAGCCATGCGCAACTGTCCATTGGTGCTATTCTGGAGGGGCAAACCTGCTGCACCTGTAACGGCGAGCCGTTCACCCTTTACCCTGGCGATCTGATTGTTATCCCCGCGCAGATGCCGCACAGCTGTAATCCGATCGTCGGACAGCCGCGCAGTTACCATATGCTTTATCTGGAGACCGACCTTCAGCCCGCCATGCAGGTGATCCACAATGAGGCGCTGTTTCGCCAGTATCTGACCGTCGTTGAAACGCTTTCAGCCCCGGCCATCGACAGGCTTCTCTCCCTGCTTGCCGCCCGGTCAACGCCGTCCTCCCCGCTTCGCCCCACCAGCCTTGCGCTTCAGCAGACGCTACGCCACAGCCTGCAAACACCGCCGTCGCTGGACGCATTAGCCCAACGCTTCTCACTGCGCAAAGAGACGCTTATCAGAATCTTTAAGCAGGATACCGGCCTGACGCCGGGCTCTTTTCTGGCCATCTCACGGATAGAGTTCGCCAAAGCGCGCCTGCGTGCCGGGGATGACATTGCCGACGTCAGCTACCAGAGCGGCTTTGCCGATCAGAGCCACTTCCATAAAACCTTTGTCAGCTACACGGCCGCCACCCCACGCCAGTACGCCACCGGGCGATCAATATCCGACAATAATTAGTGCCCGCGTCGGCGTAGCCTGACCTCAGTTTTGCTGATGAGGTCACTATGGAACTGCTAACCACTCTCTTCCCGCCCGCTTTTTTGGCCCTCGCGCTGGCGCATTTTGTCGCCCTGCTCAGCCCCGGCCCGGATTTCTTTTTGCTGATGGGCTTCGCCGCCCGCCACCGCCTGCGCGGCAGCGCCGGGCTGTGCGTGGGGATCGCCGCAGGTAACGGGCTCTATATTCTGCTGGTGATAATTGGTGCAAGCGCGCTGCGCCAGTTCACGCTGCTTTTCAGTATTATTGAACTGCTGGGCGCGCTGTATCTGCTGTGGATCGGCTGGCATCTGGTGCAAAGCCGCGCCCGCACGCTGGCACTGGATAGCGCCGAGCCGGAGCGCCCCTCCTGGCACCGACAGTTCCTGCTGGGGCTGGGGTCGGCGGTGCTGAATCCAAAAAACGCGCTCTTTTATCTGGCGCTGATGACCGCGCTACTGGGCCCGAACGTCACCCTGTTGCAGCAGTCGGTCAGCGGGATCTGGATGGTCACGGTGGTGCTGATGTGGGATCTGGCGGTGGTGTCGTTTATCGCCCTGCCCAGCGTACAACGGCGGCTGAGCAACAACCTCTGGAAGATTGAGCGCGTGGCAGGGGCGGTGCTGATAGGGTTTGGCACCTGGATAATAGTCATGCGTTTTTAAGCGGGTGATTCCAGCAGCGTGCGCCAGAAATCACTGACCAGGTTTTCAACGTGCGCTGCACTCGCATCCAGGTTTTGCCGTACCATAGCATCCACCAGTTTTTGCATATCAAACTGCTGAAGGCTGACTCGGTTTTCGTCGGTCATCAGTGCGGCCACATCGCTGCCCGCCAGCAGCGCACCCATGCGTTCAGGATCCCAGTCCACGCTATCGCCCCATTCGCCGTTATCGTAAAGACGAGACTCTTCAACGTGATGATACTCATGCAGGATCTTATGGATATCAATGGCGTCTTTGGTAAATTCATCCCCTCGCTCACGCCAGGCGAAGAGTTTTAGCAGCAGCAGGCCAGGTAAGGAACAGAAACGCACGTCGCCGCAACCGGGAATCTCAATCGTCAGGGTATTAGCATACGCCTCTTCAAACCCTTCGACAGACATCGCCACGTCCAGCTCCGGCGGCCAGAGGATCTCATTGCCCCGCGCAATCTCGCCGAAGGGTAAAATATCGACCTCGACCCCTTCCCATAACAGGCGCTGCACTTTACCCGGTATCTCAATCGCCCCCTGCACCTGCATAGCCGCTTTTAGCGCATGAAAATCGTCCCAGCGATGAATAAGGACAGCAATATCAATATCACGCGTATGCCGTCCGCTATTTCGGCCATAAAGATGCGTTAATACCACTTCACGAGCCATCGCACCGGCAACAAAAAAGTCGCATTGTGCCTCGCGGCAAACCGTCGAGATACGCGCCAGCGTGGCGCTAATGTTCTCAGACAGTGGGCTTTGCAATGTGAAGGTATTTTTCATTAATTTTTCTCGCTGTCTCAATGTTGCGATCGTCATTGGTCGCCAGTAGCTCAGCGATGGTTAACAACGCCCAAGCGCGTTCATTTTCGCGTACAGGAAATGTCTCTCCCCAGAAGCACTCAATCAACTCCCAATTTCCGGAGGGTGTGGGACGCATATCAAGTTTTTTCCGCCGCTCATTAAAGCTGTAAGGGGTAAATAATTTCACGTTTTCCGGATGCAAATACCCCCCGCTGAGAATGTGACCTGCAACCTCCCCCGACCAGCATTCACCCGCTAATAACAGGTTGTCACTCCATTGCACTTCACCCTGCATCTTCAGCGTCTTCAGTTTGGGCCGCAACACTAAAGGATATTCCTGTACCCACAACCAGTAGAGATCGTTAACACGGGTTAAACGCCGCCCGCCCTGACTCATGCGGTAGAGGTTTTTACTCTCCAGATAATCAAAGCCTTTGCTGACCATGCCCAACGAAATTCCCGCCAGTTGCGCTATCTCCCGATAGGTATAGTTAATGGCCTTGTCATCTGCGAGCAAAACAAACAGTAGTTTCATGATGCCGACAGAGACGGTGCCTGAAGGCGCGGTCCGTTCCCCCTTCTTGCCGCTGATATGGATATAGATGCCGGGGGCCACAATTCGGGCGTTTCCGGCCCCATCAATAAAGTTGATGTCATGTTCGACGCAGTACTGTTGAAGTGTGGGGGAGAGGTAGAGGCATGCAACCAGGGGCGGCAAAGGATCGTTTTGATGCCGCATGTGCCATTGCTCAAGCCAGGATTGTCGTGGTTGCGTTTTTATCTCCACCTTAAAAGCGACCGCTTCACTGCCGGGGATGCTCATCTTCAGAATGCCGTCGTCGCCGTAGTCTTTCCCGGATTGCGACGGGACAAAATCAAGAAATCTCAGCTCCGTGGGGAGCTGGTCAAAAACACTCTCTATAATATCGTTTTCCGTCATCGCTTGTTCACGCCTTTTTATTGTTCACGCATCATGAACACTGCTATTTTATGAACAAACCTTCGCTACCTGCAACTGATGTTTTAGTATCCACAGGTTCAACGGAATGGAAACCTTATGATTGTTTCACTTTTGCCAGACACGGCCGGACGGGATTTTATCCTCGGGGATTTACACGGCCGCTGGACGATGCTGGAAGCCTTACTCAGCCACGTTCATTTCGAGCCCCAGCGCGATCGCCTCATCGTCACTGGCGATCTTTTTGATCGCGGCGATTCACCGCTGGAGTGCCTCCATCTGCTTAATCAGCCATGGTTTTTTTCCGTGCGCGGCAATCATGAACAGAATCTTATCAACTGGCACCGTGCCAGCCATTCAGCCAAAATGTCGAAAAAAGAACAGATCATTGCGGACGGAGGCGGCTGGTTTTTTGCCCTGGCCGAAGATGAACGGGCTGCGCTGTGCGAGAAAATAGAAAATCTGCCCATGGTGATTTTAGTTTCTGCTGGCGAGCGACGTCTTGCGGTGCTTCACGCCGAAATCCCGGAGAACATGCATCATTTCGACGAATTCTTACAGGCGCTCTGGCAACAACATCCCGCCGCGCATCACAGCTGTCTCGTTGGCCGCCGTCGCCGCAGACTCACAGTCTCAACACCTGTCGCCGGTATCGATTTAGTGATTTGCGGCCATACGCCGGTGGAGCCGTCACGTTGTTTACGTGAAAACACGCTGAACCTGGATTTTGGCCTGCCACCTCGCCACCCTCAGTCCGGGCTCGGGTTATTCGATACCGCGAGCGAGACGCTCTGTTTATGCAGTGCCGGGCTGACAATAACCTCCCTTGACTGTTCACGAATACATAATGTTCACGAAACATGAACAAAGTCAAAGTGTGAACAAACAGAACTATTTTGCATCTTCTCGTCGCTTCCCTCTATCCTTAACCCTATGGAAAAACTCGCTGAACTCAAACGCGCCAAGCTGATGGCGCTGTCGCTGCTGTTGATTGCCGCTGCGACCTTTATCGCCACCCTCTTCCTGCCGCAGACCTTCTGGGTGCGCGGAGTGAAGGCTATTGCCGAAGCGGCGATGGTCGGTGCCCTCGCTGACTGGTTTGCCGTAGTGGCCCTGTTCCGCCGGGTGCCGATCCCGTTTATCTCGCGCCATACGGCGATTATCCCGCGCAATAAAGACCGTATTGGCGACAATCTTGGCCAGTTCGTGCAGGAGAAATTTCTGGATACCCAATCGCTGGTGGCGCTGATTCGCAAACATGAACCGGCCCTGCTTATCGGCAACTGGTTCAGCCAGCCGGATAACGCCCAGCGCGTCGGGCAGCACATCATGCAGGTGATGAGCGGTTTCCTTGAGCTGACCGACGACGGGCGCATTCAGCGCATGCTCAAGCGGGCGGTACACAAGGCGCTGGATAAGGTCGATTTCAGCGAAACCAGCGCGGCGATGCTGGAGAGCATGACCAAAAATAACCGCCATCAGGTGCTGCTGGACGCAGTGATCAATCGTCTGATTACGCTCCTGCAGCGCGACACCACCCGCGACTTTATCGCCGCGCAAATCGTCCACTGGCTGAAGACCGAACACCCGCGCAAGGCGATGATCTTGCCCACCGAGTGGCTGGGGGATCAGAGCGCCGAGCTGGTGTCGAATGCGGTGAATGCCATCCTGGATGACGTCAGCCACGACCGCACCCACCAGATCCGGCAGGCCTTCGATCGTGCGGTGCTGAAGCTGGTGGAGAATCTGAAAAACGATCCGGAAACCGCCGCCAAAGCGGAGAACATCAAAGAGTATCTGAAGAACGACGAGGCCTTTAACCGCTATCTGGGTGAGATGTGGGCCGATCTGCGCCAGTGGCTGAAGGCCGACATGCAGAGCGACGACTCCCGCGTCAAGCAGCGCCTCGCCAACGCCGGGCTGTGGTTTGGTGAAACCCTGGTGGCGGATACCAACCTGCGCGCTTCGCTGAACGAACACCTCGAGCAGGCTGCCCATCGTGTGGCACCGGAGTTTGCCGCGTTCCTGACCCGCCATATCAGCGACACGGTCAAAGGCTGGGATGCCAAAGATATGTCCCGGCAGATTGAGCTCAACATCGGCAAGGACTTACAGTTTATCCGCGTCAACGGCACCCTGGTGGGCGGCACCATCGGGCTGATTCTGTTCCTGCTTTCGCAGCTGCCCGAGGTCCTGCCTCTAATCAGCCGATAGCCAGCCGCCCTGCTCATACTCCAGCAGCAACAGGATGGTTAACGCCTGGGCATAGGGCACCGGGGCCATGGCGATATCGCAGTAGTACTGAATATCCCAGCCCAGCATGGTGCCGCGCGAGGCTTCCCGCACGATGCCCTCGTCGTCGATACGCGCCATCACCGCCTCAAAGGCGCGCAGCGCATGCGCGCTGACAGACGCATCCAGGATCCCCATCCGTATCCCGCGCAGCATGCCCCAGGCGATGCCCGCCGTGGCGGAGGACTCCTGAGGCGAGAGCGGATCGTCGAGCACCGTGTACCACATGCCGTTCTCCGCCTGCAGCTCGCACAGACTGCGTACCTGACGCGACACCACCTGCGACAAATAGCGGCGCACGCTGGCGTCCAGATGTTCACCCATCAGCGCGATAAATTCCGGAATGGCGACGGTGATCCACGCGTTGCCCCGCGCCCAGAACGCCCCGGCAAAATGGTGCTTATCGACAAAGGTCCAGCCGTGATACCACAGGCCGCTGACCGGATCGCTGAGGTAGCGGGTGTGGAGCAGAAACTGGTAGCTGGCCTCGTCGATCAGATCCCGACGCTTCAACACAATGCCCGCCACGCCGAGGAACAGACAGGTCATAAACAGGGTGTCATCCCACAGCTGGCCGGTGTTGGGCTGCTCTTTCACCACGTGCTGGAACCCGCCCTCTTCCGTTTTGGGCAGATCGCGCAGCAGGGCGTCGGCCCAGTCGTTAACCGTCTCCAGCAGATCCTGGCGCTGATGATGCCCGGCCACCAGCGCCAGGGCGATCATCGGCGCGGTGGTGTTGATCTGCATCTCCGGCAGCCCTCTGGCAATTTGCCCCTCATACCAGGCGAGGATCGACTGTTGCAGCGCTGCGTCCTGCTGATGCTCCGCAAAGCGCCAGAAGCCATACAGCCCGACGCCAATCTCCCACTCCCACTCTTCGAAGTTGATGGCGAACCCATTCCCGACGCCCACCTCATCGAGATTTTTCAGGCGACAAAACCCGCGCACCACGCGATCCAGAGTCGTCATCTGCTGTTGTTTGTTCATGCTTTTTCCCCTGTAAGGTATGCCTCTGCCTGCGCCCGTAGCGCCCGGGCATCGGCCGCGCGCGTCAGCGCCAGGCGCTGCTGTTGCTGCCCCCGGCGGCCCGAGGCGATAAACAGCCCCTCCGGGAACAGCTGCCCCGCCAGATACTGCGCGGTCTGAAAGGCGAGCGTATTTTCCTCGCCCCAGAACGCCATCACATCGCAGCCCCGCTCGTCGTGCCAGTAGCGATAGCCCAGCGCCGTGGATTTCACCCGTCGCCACAGCACCTCGGGGAAATACTCCCCCTGGTGGCGATGCCAGAGGGAGAGCAGCGCCAGCAGGGCAAACACCGAGCCCTCTTCCCGGGCGCTGACGCGCTTCAGGGTGCGCAGCAGCAGGGCGTCGAGTTCCGGGCCATACTCGCGCCGGGCCATCAGGGTCAGCAGACGGCGGGCGCTGTCGTCCTGGGCTGGCTCGCAAACCGCTGGCGGCGCGATCGGCGGACACGCCTCAGGCAGCGACGCGCCGAGCGTGGGTTCGTCGAGATAAATCATCTCCAGGGCGAAGTTCGTCTCGCGCTCGAAGAGCTCATCGAGATGGATCAGCAGGCTGTTTCGGCCTGCGTTTAGCCTCAGCGAGACGTCGGTATACTGCAATCTGTTGCGGGTAAAAGGGGTGAAGCACGCCAGCAGCTCGCCGCCCTTCCAGATCCGTACCCCGCCGCAGGCCGCTACGCGAAAGGCAAAAGTGCCGCGGTGAGGCGCGAACAGATCCACCCTCAGCCAGCGCTGCAGATGGTATGCCTGGGGGCGGAACCCTGAAAAAGAGAGGGTGTTATCCACGCCCGCAACGGCTTCCCGGCACGGCAGCGCCTGGGCGGGATCGACATGCCGCCGGGCGTGCGTCTGCAGAAACAGATGACGGCAAAACGACACCGCATCCGGCCCCACCTCCCGGGCAGGATCGTCCGTTTCACCGGTATAAAACTCGGCAAAGCGCTCTGCTTTTGCCGCTGAAACCAGAAAACGCGTGAGCGCATCGCCCTGTGCTAACTGCCAGTCACCCTGGGACATATCTTCCTCATCTCTCGCAAAACGAATACATTGCGCCGTTATCATCAGCAGATTCGATATCTGCCGCGAGCAGCGGGATGCGAGGATTAGCGGGAACTGCCCGGCAACTCACAAACTGGCCGGGACGGGGAGACGGAGCGTGATGCGGATCGCATCCCGCCGCGGATGGAGAGAAAAAAAGATGAGGAAAATCACGCCGGTTTTTTAAGCCAGTCCCACCGGCGTGATGTGCATCACACAAACTAGCCCTTCAGCACTTTTAGCTCGTCGCTCAGGCTGTCCGCCAGGGCGCGCACGCGGGAGGCATCGAACAGCACGTGCAGGCCGGGGGAGGCATCGGCGTGCTTGATGCAGAAATCGTCCAGCTCGGCGGCGCTGCGATACAGCTCCTGAATGTTGATCTGGCAGATCTCGCGCATGCTCCAGCTGTTCTCCACTTCCCGGGCAAAGCGCAGGGTAAAGAAGGCTTTCTGGGCATGAACAAACAGATGGCAGTAGAGCGCAAAGCCCTGCCACTCCTCCAGCCAGCGGCGTTTCAGCGCCCAGGGGAACGCGGCGGTGTCGGCAAAGCGCAGGGCCTGTTCCTGCAACGCCTCTGAGGCATCCCGGGCGTCATCCTTCTCGCGGGCAATGCGCGACAGCGACGCGGAAGAGGCCTCCACGTCGCTGGCGCTGAAGAAAATATCGCGCTCCGATCCCGGCAGCCAGTGGTTGCGGTTGAGCTGGCCATAGAGGCTCCACACCGCCTGGCTGTAGCTCTCCGGCACCTGGCTGTGGCGATGAAAAACGTGATCGCGTACGTAGAGGGCGCCGTACAGCACCTGCCCCGCCTGCTCCAGCAGGGATCGGAAGATGCCAAAGGTGTCGCCGTCCGGGTGCCAGCCGTAGCGCTCATCCAGCCAGTCGCTCAGCAGCTGTGCCACGCTGAGATGACGGCCATCGCTGGTGACCATCCGGCTACAGGCCACCAGATTGCACTCGCTCAGGGTGCCCATCACCCAGTGATTATCGACCCCCTCCCAGCTGGTTTTGCACACCACGCCGCGGATCGCCGGGTTCGAGCGGCACCACAGCAGGCGGCCCTGCAGTTCGTCGATGCGCAGCCAGGGGAGCACGCCCCAGCCGACTTCCTCCCCCACCAGGTCGATATCCGCCCATACTTCCCGCTCCTGCACCGCCAGCAGCGCCGGGTTATTGGGAAACGAGGGCCAGAAACGTTCCGGGGTGAGTTTGATCGAGACGCTGACGCTCCGGGGCAGCGGGCGGATCGCCTCCAGCACGTTGTTAAGATCGTGGTTGCCTGCCGGGAACACCCGCAGCACCAGGTGCTTGTTCTCAGCCTGCATGGTGCGGGTCATGGCATTGAAGCAGCGGCTGTAGATCGCCAGACTGCGCTCATCGCGCTGAACCGGATTGACCTCGCCTTCGGCCTGCAACTCCCAGTTGGGGCGCGACACCGGCAGCAGGCCATCGGTGCTGGAGATAGCTACCAGCAGGCCGCTGAGCGCCGGTATGCGCTGGCAGATCAGGGCGATTTTGCGGGTCAGATATCCGCACCAGAAATCGACGTCGAGCCGCATGCCCTGGCCCGGCTCAAACAGATGCGGGTGCGCCAGCAACAGCTCGGTGGGGAAGCTGAACTCTTTGGCCTGCAGGTAAAAACGCAGCCCCTTTTGCTGACACAGCAGCCCCAGGCGGTTGAGGTAGACGCAGCGGGCACGCTGCTGGCTGGAGAGGCGGTCGTTGTCGAGGTGCGGCGTGTAGCCTTTCGGGGAGACCAGCTTGTCGAACAGATCCACCTGCCCGACAACCACCGTATTAAAATCATGCGCCACGGCCCAGTCGACCAGCTCGCAAGCCTTGTCCCAGTTCCAGTACGCCTGATTATTCAGCTCCAGCGCCCGCGTCTGCCACATATCGTCATCCCTTTTGTCGGCCAGTTAATCGACCGACAGTGATAGCACAGAACGTGGGGAAGATGTGTGCTACGGATTGCGGATCACGTAGCGCGTCGGCGCAAAGCAGTTAAGGATCAGATGCATAATGAACACCATGGTCAAGGTCGCCACCAGCGCCACCGTCACTGAGACGATGCGGTAGAGGTCGCTGAACACCAGGTCGCCGTCCGGGTGCATGTTCTGGCCGAACATGATCCCGATGGTGGTGATGCTGGCAAAACCGACCCCGGCCCCCACCTTCTCCATCACGTGCAGGCGGGCACCAAACGCCAGCCCGAGGCCAATCAGGGGCATCATCAGCAGCATATGGCTGCTGTGATCGTACAGCACCAACTGCACCACCAGAATGTAGAGGCAGCCGAGCACCACCCCGACCACGCGCCACAGGGAGCTCATCACCGCCCCGCGGTAGTGCATCGGGAAGAGGATCAGCACCCCCGCCATCAGTGCCGACAGAGAATCGCTGAGATCGCTTATCTGGAACACCACAAAAATCAGCGTCGCCACGGTGCCGGAGAGCAGTGACTCGTGGCGCACGCGGGCGGCGTCTTTCTCCAGCCGCGGCGGCGGCGTGCGCGGTTCAACGTCCGGCAGCAGAAAGTGCATCAGTGCGCTCAGGCCCACCGCCATCACGCTGGCTTCGAGGTTGGAGAACAGCAGCGTGTGCCAGTTGGTGGTGGGATAGCTCATAAAGTTGAGCATGGTGCTCTGACACACCACCCCCATCGAGCCGAACAGAAACAGCGGCCCCTGGCTCATAAAGCGAAAACGCATCACGTAGAGGCCAAACACCACCAGGGTCATAATTACCGGCCACTGCGCCAGATAGCCGATAATAAACACCATTTCGATGCAGTTCAGCGCGGAACTGAACACAAACTGCTTAGCGACGTGGCGGTTAAACACCGGCACCAGCGACAGGAGCATGATCGGGTAGATCACGAAGAAGACGCCGTAGCTGGTGTTGTAGAAGCTCGACACGCTCAGCGCAATCATCCCGGCAATCACGATCCGCAGCGTCTGGCGAAAGTCGTTGGCGGTGTAGACGATGTTGCCGTGCGGGGTAAAGACCCGCGCGAGGGTATTAATAGACATAATGCAGCAGGCTGACGAGGTGGATCTGCATCCCGGAGAAGAAGCGGGCGAACGGACCTTCGCTGTTGTAGAGCTGCACGGTGGCGCGCGCGCCGGTCGGGAGGTGCTTCGGCAGAGCGTCGTCCAGCGCCACGTGGATGCGCATCCGCTGGGCGTCACGCACCCAGCGGTTGGAGGTTTCCGGCTCCGACAGCTGGCCGTTGACTGCCTCCTGACCCGCTAAAATCCCGGCATCGCTGCTGGTGACGTGGGCGCGGAACACCCGGCCCGGGAAGGCGTCAAATACCACCGCGGCGTCGGTGTTCTGGTGGGTATGGCGCAGGCTCTTTTCGCGGAAATCGGCGACGATATCGCTCTGGTTGTTCACCAGCGCCAGCGCCGCCGAGCCGGAGGCGGCATAAAAGCCGGGACTCAGTTGAACGTTACTGACCGTGCCGTCGGCCTCGGCGTAGATTTTGGTCCAGCCGAGGTTGAGTTGAGCCTCGTCCAGCGCGTTGCGGTATTTTTGCAGGGTCACGTTATGCTGTTCATCCCGCTCGCCGCGCTCAATACGCAGCTGATGGATGTTAGCCTGCAGATTCGCCACCGACTGCTCGCTGCTCTGCCAGGTGGTACGCACCTTATCCAGATCCGCCTGGGAGACGTTCTGCAGGGTGCTGAGTTTCTGATAGCGATCGAAAGTGACTTTATCGTTGCGGGCGGTGAGCTGGGCGGTTTTCAGGCTGGCCTGGATCGCCACGATCTGCGCGTCCAGCTGCTGGTTGGCGAGACGTGCCTGCTGCAGGGCAATCTCAGCGGCCTCGACCTTATTACGGAACGGCGTGGCGTCGAGCTCAAACAGCAGATCGCCCTTCTTAACCTGGCTGTTATTGTGAACATGCACCGCGGCCACATAGCCGGAGACGCGCGCCGACACCGGCGTGACCACGCGCATCACCGTGGCGTCCGGCGTCAGCGGGATCCAGATATCGGCGACGATAAAATAGACAAACATCAGCAGGAAAGAGGCAATACTTACCCTTACCCAGCGGGCAAACTTTTGTTCAGGGGTCATGATTATTGGGTCTTGTTATCTTCTTCGCGGATTGTCCGCAAATTGCAGGCGATTTGATTGAGTGTGTTACTGAAAATCTCGAGATGCTCCGGGGCAATATTCTGCGATACCCGTTTCTGGAACGTTTCGATAACCCGGGTCAGCGTTTTCAGCACCGCGTTCCCTTCGGGTGTGAGCGTCAGCAGCCGGATGCGCTTGTCATAAGGCGATGTGGTGCGCAGCAGATAGCCCTGTTTTTCCAGCTGTGAAAGGGTGCGCATCAGCGGCGGCAGTTCAATGCCCTGCACCTCCGCCAGTTCGCTTACCGAGACGTTCTCTCCCAGTTGATCCAGCTGCATCATCACCGTCCAGCTCGACTGGGTTAACCCGGTCTCGAGAATGGCGTCGTCAATCACCGCGCGCCACTGACGCACAATCATTGCCATCCGCATGCCCATCGGCCGGCGGCAGAACAGATCTTCTTCACGCATGGGGGAACCTCGCTTCACACGCTGAGAAGATAATAGTTATCAGGGTAAGTATCAAGAAACGAGGAGGTTAAGAGCAGGAATTGCGAAAGCGAGGAGAGCCCTTGCAGGCTCAAAGATGCTGATCAAATTTCTTATACAAGCCGGTCAGATTGGTCACGGCGAATTTTCGATAGATATTGCGTCGATGATGGCTGACGGTTTTTCCGGTCACGTCCAGGTAGCGGGTAATTTCTTTATTCTTTTTCCCCGACACAATATAGGGCAGCAGCATGGTCTCCATGCGGGTTAAGCGTTGTTCTTTTTCAAGATGATGCCAGCGCGCATTTTTAAAAATAGTGACCGGCTGATCTTCCTGGGCAAGGTGGGTAAGACAGGCGTGTAATTTTCGCACGGCACTTTTACAGTCGATGGTGTAATCGGCGATGGTATTAATGAGAATATTTTCAATCGTGCTTTCGTAGCACACATCCCGGGTAATAAAAATAAAATAGCTCTGCTCGTAACGGTTTTTGACGTCCAGCAGCGCATTCAACACTTTAATATCCGACTCGCCATAATCCACCACAATGGCTTTGGTCAGGGCAAGATCCTCTTTCGTCGCTTTTTTAATGTCATCAAGATAAAGCACCCGTTGAAATGAGGGCGCGTCGATCATTAGCCGATCGACCAGCATGTTAAAGCCCTGCTGAAAGTATCTACAGGATGTTAATACTATAATCATTGCCTATATCCTTATCATCACTGTGGATTCAATCATAATCATCGAGAATGTAATTATTTTCAATTAACAGTTTTCCGGGGGATTGTAGGAATATTCTCAAGCAATTAGCGGCAATTCGTGCTGTTGCTCACAAAAAAGCATATTTAAAGAAAATATTAATCATTTATTACAGCGAGATATCCGACCACTTAAGATTTTTCCAGGCAAGGAAAGATCAATCCGACCCTGAGTTTTATTTTCTTTTGATATGCTGCGAAATGTAACGAAGGATTAAACGGTGTATGCATTTTTATATTCGCTATTGCGAAATAAAATCATTACGTAATTAGAGGGACACCTTATGAATAAATCATTTCGCCTGAATCAGCTGGCTATCAGTATGAGTATGATTCTGGGCAGCAGTTTAATTTTGTCACCAGCACTGGCAAATACGTGCGTGGGTAATTTAGTGAACGGAACCTGTGGATTAAAAGAAAATCCTACCTTATGGTCTTTCACCGCACCAACCCAGGATGGGGCTATTGATAGCACGGCAAAAGCGCAGAATATTTATTTTTCTGGCCCTTCCCGCACCGCTTCGGATACGCAGCAAATTCTCGTCGATGGCGCGAATCTGAGCAACTATTTCATCAACGTCAGCAAGGGCGGCACAGCCAACGTTGAAATGATCAAAGGCGCTAAGGTGGATTTCATCGAGGCGGGAAACAAGAAAGAGCAAACTCATACCCATATCGTCGTGGATGCTTCAACCCTGAACGGGGCCGTTAAAGGGAAGCATTATGAGTTGGACAAAGCCGCAACCTCGAAGGATTATCTCGCAGGTAACGCTATTTATCTGGATGCCGCCGACAGCGGTAATGCCGATATTGATATCCAGAATGACAGCCTGGTGACAGGCAGGATCTACGCGGGCGGCGCGGGTACCCACGACATTAGCGTGCAGGACAGCCATATCCAGGCTGGCGGTATTTTGCTGTACAACGCGCTAAATGATAACGCAATTACGGTCCAGCGCAGCACCATCAATACCACCAACGCCGTTGCCAAAACGGCCAATGCGATAGAAATCACTAACCTCACAGCCGCAGATAAAACGCATGCGATTGTCGTCGACCACAGCCAGCTGACGGGCTCGGTGACCCTCGCGACCTCAGGCAGCACCAGCACGCTGTCTGTTACGGATTCCAGTATCACTAAAACCACCCAGAAAGACGGTAACGCCATTGTCATGTCAAGTGGTACTGCCCACCTGACGCTGGATAAGAGCGAGATCCTCGGCCATGCGACACTTACCGGCGCGGTTGCGGGTAAGACTACCGCCTCGCTGACGGATTCCACCCTTACCGGCAACCTGATCGCCAACAGAGCCGCACAGATTGCGATGGATATCACCCGCTCCGTGCTGACGGGCAACATCAATGCCAGCACCGGCACAGGCAGCGTGGATCTGCATCTGACCGACAGCACCCTCTCCGGGGACGTCAATCTGAAAGGCACAACGGTGCTCCGCTCCGACATCTGGCTGGATAACACTAAGGTGGCGGGCCAGCTGTACGGCAGCGGCGACGCAAGCACCCTGCACCTGACGAACATGCCTGAATTTGGCGGGACGCAATTCAGCAACTTTGGCACGCTGGCCGTTGCGGGCGACCTGGTCCTGACCGACGGCTTTACTGATTCCAACGTGGGCAACGCCCTGACCGTTAACGGCACCACGATAACCGCCCCGGTGCAGCTGAGCAGCGGCAATTTAACCTTTGATAGCACCAAACTGATCGCCGATACCCTGGCGCTGAGCAGCGGCGCGTCGCTGAACATGGTCAACCATAGCCAGCTGCAAACCCGTTCCGACCAGCTGTTCAACCTGGCGGCCTCCTCCCTGCTGCCTGAGGGCTATAACGAGACCGGCGCGGGCATGAGCTTTACCGACAGCACGCTGATCCTGACCGATGACACCTACCATCTGGACTATGTGAAGGCGGTCAATGACCTGCTGGGCGCGACGGAAGGCAACAGCCTGGTGATGCTCGGCACCCTGCAAAATGCTGATAACGTGGCGGGCACCGCCAGCGTAATCGACGCCGCCATGACCCAGGCGGTGCTGGCTAATACCCAGGTCACCTCCAGTAAAAACCAGCTCAGTATCGGCGAGAAAGATGCGACCACTGATGAAGCCATTTTCGTGCGTAACGGCTTTGGCGCGGCACAGCTGCGGTTTGAAGGTGAAGGCCAGCCGTCGGTAGAGATTGGCGGCAACCAGACCCTGACCCTGACCGGGGCTGCGGGCGCGTTGTTCGACGTGGCTGACGCACCGGATACGCCTGTTGCGGTAGCGGTCAATAACGGAACGCTGAACTTAGGCACCACAGCGATGCCGGACGTTACCGGCCACCTCACCGGCACCGTCACCGTGGCTCCGGAAGGCACCCTGAACATCGTGGCAGGCGACCATACTCTGGTCTCCGGCGGATCCGCGGCCGGGGTTATCAGCAGCGGCCTGGTCACCGTACAACAGCAAGCCACCCTGCACAGCGACATGGCGCTGCAGGACAGCGCCCAGCTGGCGGTGAACGGTTCCCTGCAGGCAGGGCAGCTTATGGCCAGCCAGGATGCGCAGATCACCGTCGGTGATGTCACCGCCGCGGGTACGCTGATGGCAGAACGTTTAGATCTGCAGGGCGCACGGATGTTTATCGACCCGGCCTGGACCGAGGGCGGCACGCTGGCTAACGCCTCCCGCGTGGCAAGCGGCGGCAATGAGATCAACGGTCGCGTGACCGTGGGTCAGAACGCCCTGCTGGTGCTGGGGGATACGACCACTACCGCAGCAGAAGCCCGTTTCGCCGACAGCGGCTTAACCTGGGGTGAAAACGCCATCACGGCGGCGGTCTCTGTCCATACCCCGCAATTCCTTAACGCCTCCCAGGGCGGTCTGCGGGTCGACGGCTCTCTGACCGGTAACTCTGCCGACCGTGACGCCGCCTTTAACAGCGTCGACTTTGCCGACCACTCTCTGCTGATGGTTAATACCAAGGAGATGACCAACGGCCAGGCCGCACTGAATGCGACCGATGGCAGCCTGAACGTGGCGGACAGCGCCGCACTCTACGTCGCGGACGCGAAGGCAAACCAGACCTACGCGGTTGCCCGAGGCTTTAGCGACGTCAACCTCACCGGAAACGGCTGGCAGAACGAGAACCTGCTGCTGAACAAACTGCTGACGGCCACCACCGAGGAGCGTGACGGCGCGGTGCTGGTCACCACGAAGGCCCGCGCGGCACAGGACGTCCTGCCGGGTGTAGTCACCACCCATGCGCTGGATCAGCTTATCGCCAGCGGGGAGAACTCACGTTCTGCCAGCCAGGCGGGGGCGCGTTATCTGTCGGTTGCCATCGATACGCCACAGGCGAGCGTGGCTGAGGTGGTGAGAACCGTCAACAGCGCGGCGCATATCGCCACCGCAGGCGGAGTGCAGCACAACACCTGGGCGGCGGGCAATGCGGCGGTGGATGCCGTGCTGGAGCGTAACTCCGTTGCCAACGCGGCTCTGCAACCTGCGGACACCGATGCCAGCGTCTGGGTTCATACCCTGTACGGCAACCCGCGCAGCAGCGACCTGAACGCCGGGAACCTGAGCTACGGTCAAAACAGCAAATTCTACGGCCTGATGATGGGGGGAGATAAAACCTGGCAGACCGAACACGGCACCCTGCGCAGCGGCGCGGCGTTCCATGCCGGTAATGGCGACAGCGATTCACGCGGCGACGTCAATGCCACCCACAATGATTTCAGCTTCTGGGGCGTTACCCTGTACCAGAACTGGAACCAGGATCGCTGGAACCTGACGGGCGATGTCAGCCTGACCCAGACCAGCAACGATGTTGACCAGAAACAGCCGGGCTGGATGGAAGCAGGCAACAAGCTGAAGGCGAACGTGGACGGGATGTTGTTCAGCGCGGGCGTACGGGGCGAGTACCTGATTGAAACCGACGTGCTGGATATCATTCCTCATGCGGGGGTGCGCTATAACCAGCTCACAACCGATGCCTTTGATACCAAAAATGGTCAGGATGAACGCGTCTTCCATACCGATAAAGGCACCCAGAACATCTGGCAGTTCCCGGTAGGGGTGAAAGTGGCGAAAACCTTCGCGCTGGATTCCGGCTGGAAGATGAGTACCCTGGCCGATGCAGGCGTGGTGGCCGTCACCGGCGACCGGGAGAGTCAAAATACCCTGCGCACCGTGGGTATCAGTGGTAGCGATACTATCCGCGCAGAGATCATGGACGACACCGCCTTCAGCGGCCAACTGGGGGTTAAAATGCAGAAAAGTAATATGACCTTCGGCGTGGGCTATAACGTAAATGCCTCTCAGCATGACACCAATCAGACAATGAGCGCCACCTGGTCGCTCGCCTTCTAAAACCAATAAGCCGCATACGTGAGTATGCGGCTTTCTTTCTGGGTGCAATGGTAATATTAATTTATCGCGTTAGGCGAATGACGTTCAGATCCGTTTTTCCCTTCAGAAAATAACAGAAACTGTGACGCCGAAATATATTGTTCAACCGCATTCCACGCCACCACGTCAGTATATAACTCCGTAATCAGGGTCAGCAGAGACTGCTTTTTGTTTATCCATACGGCATGACTGCCGGTCTGGCTGTGGTTTTTTTCGATAAGCGCTGCCAAAAGGGCTTTAACGTCTTTAAGCGCTTTGCGCAGCGGAATGGGGACATCACTGCTTCCAAGACGGGATATATAATTTTCGGACAGTGCGGCAAGGCTGTCTACCGTTCCTGTGCCCTCCGATAATGAAATAATACTCTGGAACAGCACGCTCTCTGCGTAACTCTTCATTTTAGACACAATATATCTTCTCCCTGTTAATACATTGCACTTTTAAACATCTCACTATTTAGCTGGCGGGATCGCAGGCTAATTTTTTATGCTACATGAGAATCCTCAATCACGATAATAGTAAAAAGCGACATGCGAAAATTCTCAAACCAAATAAATTTAGTTTATGAATAAGTTCAGCCCTACACATAAGTGATATAAATGATTATGGAGCAGCCTTACGCGCTGACGCCGGGTGGCGCTACGCTTACCCGGCCTACGGTTCGTGCGGTTGATGCCGTGTGGGTGTTTTTGTAGGCCCGGCAAGCTTGCGCCGCCGGGCGTTTTCTCAGCGGCTAAAATGCCGATCGATGGCACGCTGACCTGATGCTGTCACTACCACCTCGCGAAAGCCCGCTACCCGCTGGATCCAGCCTTTGGTTTCCAGGTGAACCAGCAGCGCCGCACCCGCCTCGCCGCCCAGATGAAACCGCCGCTCGCTCCAGTCCAGACAGGCGCAGCAGGCTTTACGCCGGGTTTTGCTATTTAACGTGATCCCTAATGTCAGGAACGCCTCGCGCCCGCACAAGGTGAGGGCCGATCCATCCGCTACCAGCCACCCCTCCGCCTGCATAAAATCATAGATCTGCACCGCGACCGTGCCCGCCAGATGGTCGTAGCAGGTGCGGGCGTGACGCATCGGTTCCGGCGCGGTGGTCTGCGGCGGCGTGATGCGCCCCCACGACAGGCCCATCATCTGCTCCACCAGCTCCGCGACGTCATGCCCTGCCAGCCGATAGTAGCGATGCCGACCCTGAGACAGGCAGGTGATCAGCTTCCCGTCCAGCAGCCGGGTAAGATGCCCGCTGGCGGTAGAGGGTGCCACATCCGCCACCGCGCTGAGCTCGGTGGCGGTCCACGCCCGCCCATCCATCAGGGCGCAGAGCATTTTCACCCGGGAGGGATCGGCCATCGCCGCGGCAACCGCAGCAACGGCCAGCTCCAGCGCGGCGCTGTTATCAGGAGGTAAACTGGTCTTTAGCATTGGCAACCCATGGCCCGGTGATCTCTGCGGCCAGCTTATCATTATCCGTCAGCAGAATAAGGTGGTTCGCATGATCGCTGTACTGGGTGAGGATAGACACTCCCTGCCCTGCCAGCGCGGCGGCGATCTCCCCCAGCTCGCCGGGACGCTCCTGTCTCAGCTTACGGATCAGCGGCTTGCGCACCGCCTGCACGTTAAACCCGCCGTCGAGCAGCACACGTCGGGCCTTTTCACCCTCCTCCACCAGAAAATGCGCCTCCACGCCAAAGACGCCGCCGCCCTCCAGCCCCACGCCGTGTTGCCCCAGCAGCTGACCAAAGCGCGCCAGCTCGCCGAGCACGTCGTTGAACATCACATGGATGTCATACATCGGCATGCCCTCCGGTTTCTGAGGCGTATTCCCGTATCACCTGTGCCACACGAATGCGGTAGCAGGCAAAGATCGACGCTCGCCCTTCGGCCTGCGCGGCCTGGTGAAAGACGTTTTGCTTCCAGCTCCGGATCGCCTCTTCATCCCGCCACCAGGAGAGGGAGAGGATTTTGCCGTCGGTGGTCAGACTCTGAAAACGTTCGATATCGATAAAGCCGTCGATATCCGCCAGCAGCGGCTTCAGCTCGGCGGCCAGCTGCAGGTAACGCGCCTGATGCGCGGGTTGCGCTTTGGCTTCAAACAGGACTGCAATCATGAGGGTCTCTCCGTTGTGAGGGTCAGGAGAGGATGAGGGAAAGAAAAAGGTGATGCTTCGGTGAGGAGCGAAATGTGAGGATATGATTGAAAAACGTCCTGTTCAGCTTTATAGTCAGCGTACGGAAATTATCCGTACAAAAGAAACCCCGGAGTAAAAATGCCAGCACTGAAAAAACAGCGCATCGACCTCAGGTTAACTGATGACGACAAAAATCTGATCGAAGAAGCTGCGGCGATGACTAACCAGACAATTACCCAGTTTATGGTTAACAGTGCCTCTGAACGTGCTGCCGAAGTCATTGAGCAGCATCGCCGCCTGATCCTTAATGAGGATTCGTGGGATCGCGTTATGGATGCACTCGACAACCCGCCAGAGCCCAATGACAGGCTGAAACGCGCAGCAAAACGTCTGCAAAACATGGAGTAAGGCGTGGCTAATCTGACAATAAGGATGTTTTCGCAAGAGACTCACTATGATTTAACAGGCTTCAACTGCGGGGAAATCAGCCTTAACCGTTTTCTGTTGGAGCACCTTGCGCGCCAGCATGGTGGTCGACTGCTACGCGCTTATCTTCTCGTTACCGACGACCCTGTGCCAAAAGTGCTGGGTTACTATACGCTGTCCGGCAGTTGCTTTGAGAAAGAGAGCCTGCCCTCAAAAACGCAGCAGCGCAAAGTGCCCTATGTCAATGTGCCCAGCGTCACACTCGGGCGCCTTGCGGTACACCAGGATCTGCAGGGTCAGGGCTGGGGGATAACGCTGGTGACACATGCCATGAAAGTGGTCTGGCTGGCATCGCAGGCGGTAGGTATTCACGGCATGTTTGTGGATGCGCTCAACGATAGGGCGAAAGATTTTTATCTGAAGCTCGGCTTTATTCCTTTGACGGGCAGTAACGCCGATGCTCTTTTTTATCCCACAAAATCCATTAAAAAGCTGTTTGCCGGGTGACGCTGCGCTTACCCGGCCTGGAAAGGCCCGAACCGTAGGCCCGGCAAGCTTGCGCCGCCGGGCGTTTTTTAGCCGAGGATCGACTTCGGTTCCATAAACGCGCTGATCCCCCACGCCCCCATCTCGCGCCCCACGCCGGAGTGCTTGAACCCACCAAAAGGCGCTTTGGGCTCATGGGTCAGGGTGTTGACCAGCACGCGACCGGACTGGATCTGCTCTGCCACGCGCCGCGCCCGTTCCGCATCACCACCCAGCACCAGCGCGCTCAGGCCGTAATCGGTATCGTTAGCAATGGCGATGGCTTCGGCCTCGTCGCGGTAGGCGATCACGCACAGCACCGGGCCAAAGATCTCCTCCCGGGCGATAGCCATCTGATTATGCACGTCGGTAAACAGCGTCGGGCGGACAAACCAACCGTCCCGGGTGCCTTCCGGCCGCCCTTCTCCGCCCGCCAGAAGGCGTGCTCCCTCTGTCAGCCCTCGCTGGATATACCCCTGCACCCGCTGCCACTGTTTTTCGCTCACCATCGGGCCGACTTCGGTGGCGTTATCCCGCGGATCGCCGGACTTTACCGCCGCGATGGCCTGGGCCAGCGCCTGCTCGAATTCCGCTTTCCGCGACTGCGGCACCAGGATGCGCGTACCGGCCACGCACGCCTGTCCGCTGTTCATCAGTCCGGCCTGCACCGCCAGCGGAACGGCCTGTTTGATATCGGCATCGTCGAGAACGATCGTCGGGGATTTACCGCCCAGCTCCAGGGTGACGCGGGTAAAGTTCTCCGCCGCGTTGCGCAGGATCGCTTTGCCGGTCTGCGTTGAGCCGGTAAACGAGATTTTCGCAACAAGAGGGTGACGGCTGATGGTCTCGCCCACCGTGTCGCCGCGCCCGGTGACGATGTTGAACACCCCCGGCGGCAGGTCGGCGGCGTGTAACGCCTCGGTCACGATCTGCGTCTGCAGGGCGCTCATCTCGCTGGGCTTGATCACCGCCGTGCAGCCTGCGGCCAGCGCTGCCGCCAGTTTGCCGCAGATAAAGCCCGCATCGCTGTTCCACGGAGTGATCAGCCCGGCGACGCCCAGCGGGGTCATCTCTACCCGTGCCGCCCCGGCAGTGAGCACAAATTCAAACGCCTCCAGCGCCGCGATGGCCTGGCCGATCGCTTCCGCCGGATAGCTTGCCATCCACGCCGAGCGCGACGCGGGCGCGCCGTACTCCTCGATCACCGCCGCCAGCAGATCGTCATGACGGGCCGCCACCGCAGCCTGCATCCGCTGCAGCGCGGCAATACGTTCCTGCTTCGTGGTCTGTGACCACCCCGGAAAAGCGGCCTGCGCGGCAGCAATGGCGCGTTCGGCATCCACCGCGTCGGCCAGACGTACCTGGCCTATAACCCGGGCCGTTGCCGGGTTATAGAGATCAAAACGCTCGCTGCCGTGTGGGGTGACAAATTCACCGTTGATATAGATCTGTTCGATGTGATGCATATAAACCTCCTCAGGCTGGATGCACCCAGTCTGGCACACCTTCTCCGTTGCGATAATCCACGCTATGCTGCAAAGGTTGTTTCGATTTTCAGGATAATCTATGCACCGTTCAGGACTGACAGAGCTGGAAGTAGTGATGGCCGTGGTGCGTCGCGGCAGCTTTCGCGCCGCCGCCCAGGAGCTGGGGATGTCGGCCACCGCCGTGAGCAACGCCGTTGCCGGGCTGGAGAGCCGTCTGCAAACGCGGCTGTTTAACCGCACCACCCGCAGCGTGGGGCTCACCGACGCCGGGCAGCGCTATGTGGCGCGGATCGGCCCGGCGCTGCAGGAAATACGTCAGGCAGATGAAGAGATCCACAGCGACACCGACGAGCCTGCCGGCACCCTGCGCCTGAACGTTCCGAACAACGTCGGCACGCTGTTCCTGGATGCGCTGCTGATCGACTACATGATCCGCTACCCGAAAATGCGCGTCGAGGCGGTGAGTGAAGCGCGAATGATCGACATCGTGGCGGAGGGGTACGACGCCGGGGTGCGCCTCGCGGAGTCAGTGCCGCAGGACATGATCGCCGTGCCGCTCACGCCGGATATTCGTCAGCTGGTCACCGCCACGCCGGACTATTTTGCCCGCTACGGCACCCCGCAAACCCCTGACGATCTGCTGCATCACCAGGGGATCGGCATGCGGATGGCCCACGGGGGGATCTATCGCTGGGAGCTGGCGCGACGCGGAGAGCAGATCGCCCTGGCGGTGCCGCCGCGTTTTGCCACCTCGGATCTGTTTGCTTCTATCCGGGCGGTCAAAGCCGGGCTGGGGGTGGGATTTTTACCGGAACTCTATATCCAGCAGGAGCTGGAAAGCGGGGAGCTGGTGAGCGTGCTGGAGGAGTGGTCCCAGCCCTTTGCCGGGCTGCGCCTGTACTATCCCGGCCATCGCCACGTCCCGCCCGGGCTGCGGGCGCTGGTGGCGATGATCCGCGAGCGCGGTCTTACTCGAGGTTAGCCTTGTTCAGACCATACGCTGCATCCAGCGATCCCGGGGCCATACGGGAGGTGATCCCTAAGCGGTTCCAGGCGTTGATCGCCACGATCGCAAAGTTCAGCTCGGAGATCTCAATTTCCGAATAGTGTTCCGCCACGCTGCGGTACAGCACGTCGCTGACGCCGTGCGGGCCGATCTGGGTCAGCGCTTCGGTGAAGGCCAGCGCCGCTTTTTCACGGGCGCTGAACAGCGGCGACTCGCGCCATGCGCTCAGATGGTAGAGGCGCAGCTCGCGCTCGCCGGCAATTTTGGCCTCTTTCGCATGCATATCCAGACAAAATGTACAGCCGTTGAGCTGGGAGACGCGGATGTCGATCAGGTGCTTCAGCGCCGGGTCGATGGAGGTCTGGCTCACCGCCATGCTCAGGTCGGAGAGCGCTTTAGCGAGGGCAGGTGTGGCTTTATGGTGGTTAACGCGAGTGCTCATTGTCTTTCCTCTTTGATGTGCGGCATATGAAATGCGATGGGGCAAATCCACGCCGTTCATGACATAGTAAAAAGATACAAAAAGCGCAAAAAGAGGTAGGACATGAAACCGGGCTATCACGACATCTACACCCGCTATCGGGATAATATCACCCGCGGCGTCCTCAAACCCGGCGACAGGGTGCCCGCCATCCGCGTGCTGGCGGAAGAACTGAAGGTGGCGCGCAAAACCGTCGAAACTGCCTATGCCATTCTGATCGGCGAGGGCTATCTGGTGAGCCAGGGGGCGCGCGGCACGCAGGTGAACCCTGATTTAACCCTCCCCGCCACGCCTCCACTGCCCGATGACCCGCTGACGGGCCAGCTGCCGGAATCGCTGGTTAGCCAGCGGGAACGAGCGGGCTTTTTGCGCCCCGGCATCCCGGCGCTGGACAGTTTCCCGTATAAAAAGTGGCTGCTGCTGGCCGGCCAGGCGGTGCGCGCCATGCGTCAGGAGGAGATGCTCAACCCGCCGGTGATGGGCTGGGCTCCCCTGCGCCAGGCGATCGCCAGCTACCTGAATATCTCGCGCGGATTGTCCTGCACGCCGGACCAGGTGCTGATCACCAGCGGCTACAGCGGCAGCCTGCGGCTGATCCTCGACACCCTCGCCAGCCGCAACGACAAGGTGGTGTTTGAAGATCCGGGCTATTTTATGGGCCAGCAGTTGCTCCGGCGGATCCTGTCGCGCCTGCACACCGTGCCGGTGGATCGTTCCGGGATGGATACCGACTATCTGCTGCGCCACCACGCCGACGCCCGCTTTGCCATTGTCACTCCGTCGCACCAGAGCCCGCTGGCGGTGACGCTGTCGCTGCCGCGCAGGCAGCAGTTGCTCGACTGGGCCGGGCAGAACGAGGCCTGGATCATTGAGGACGACTATGACGGCGAGTTTCACTACACCCGCAAGGTGCTGCCATCGCTGAAAAGTCTCGATCGTCAGGATCGGGTGATCTACATGGGCACCTTCAGCAAAACGGTGATGCCCTCCCTGCGCCTCGGCTACGTGGTGATGCCCGCCAGCACGGTATCGGCCTTTAACGACTGCGCCGATCTGCTCGCCAGCGGCCAGCCGGTGCTGACTCAGAAGATCCTCAGCGCCTTCCTCAACGACGGCCACTTCTTCCGCCATCTGAAAAAGATGCGCGCCCTCTATCAGCAGCGGCGTGACTGGATGATTGCCGCCCTGCACGAGGTCTATGGGGATCGGTTCTTCACCGAGCAGAACGACGGCGGGATGCACATCGTGGCGTTTTTAACCACAGGCAGCTGCGACCAGGAGATCGCCCGCTGCTGGCAACAGCAGCAGCTGCAGGTGAATGCCCTGTCGGCGTGGTACAGCGGGTCGGGCAAGCGCTACGGGCTAGTGATGGGGTACAACAACGTGCGCAGCTATGACGAGGCCGTTGCGCTACTCACGCGACCGAAGATCCAAACCTGCGATCTTCTTAAATAGCAACCCCCTGATTTTGCATCATAAAACGCTGTTTTCAGATAATGATAAAGGTATGAATTACCGCGACGGCCTTTATAATCAACGCGCAAATTTAATACTTCTAAGGACAAGGAAATGAAATCACTTCTGGGATTCGATTATCTGTTAACGCCGCGCGTGCTGGTCTTCTTCTACTGGATCGCCATGCTGTTTATCCTGCTCGGCGGGATCTACTCGATGTTTACCGAACATCTGATCGCGGGCTTTTTCGGGATGCTGTTTAGCCTGATCGGCACCCGCGTGATGTTCGAGCTGATTATGGTGGCGTTTAAAAATAACGAATATCTGCGCCGTATTGCGGAAAACACCGGAAAACCTGGCGTCGAGTGATGCCTTTTATGCCGGGTGGCGGCTGCGCCTTACCCGGCCTTGTATTATCCTTTCGTGCAGAAAGAACCGGCCAGTTCTTTCTGCCATGCAGTCCACATGCCGTACCCGGCCTCAGGCCACGAGCCTGTATTGTAGATCCCTGCAGTGGG